>JBNKLQ010000085.1:0-21651 GCA_050292445.1 Promineifilaceae bacterium (SeqCode)
ATAAATTACTATCCATTAGCACCACCTCCTTTTCATAAAGATAGCTGCAAAAGCATAAGCTTTTGCTCAAATCAATAGGTTGGAAATGATTGGCGCATTATGGCATACAAGATCCCCTGTGTCAATGATTGCTTAGTAATGATCAGAATTTGTTAACCTGGGATTTGGTAGAAAATTTGTGCTATAATTTTTCACTTTCAACTAATATCGATGGGATTTTCTTTATGACTGCCACCACGTACGTTGTTGTTGATGTCGAAACAACTGGACTTGACCCACAGACTGACAGCATCATTGAAGTTGCCGCCATTACTTTTCGCGGTAATGATATTTTGGATGAATTTTCTTCGCTGGTGAACCCGCATCGGACCATTCCGCCCTTCATCACCCAGCTAACCGGCATTACCCAGGCAATGGTAGAAGATGCGCCGACGATGTTTACCTTGCGCTCGCGCCTGCGCCCCAAAATTGGGGATCATGTCGTGGTGGGGCACAATGTCAGCTTTGATATGGGCTTTTTGGAGGCAGAACGGCTGGGCGTCGGCAATCATCGGCTGGATACGGTAACGCTGGCTTCCATCTTGTTTCCCGACGCCGGGCGATTCAACCTGGAATCGTTGGTGCACTATTTACAGTTGCCCAATCCCCACGGTGAGCAAACACACCGCGCTTTGGACGATGCCGAGCAGACGGTGGAACTGTTTTTGGCGCTGCGCGAACGGGCCATGCAGTTGCAGCTTAGCCAGATTGATGAATTGGTGGAGGCCGGGCGGCGGTTGGGCTGGCCAGAAACCATCTTTTTTGAAGATATTTTGGCCGAGCGGGTACGCACTGCCTTTGAAGGTCAGGATTTGCGCCATCGTGGGCGGCTGCCCCGTTTGTTTAACCCTGGCAAGCTAGACGGCCGTCCCGCCGTCCCCAGCGAAACACCCCAAATGCTCGATCCAGACCTGGTTGCCAGCATGATCCAGCCAGGGGGCAACTTTAGCCAGCTATTTGAATCGTTTGAGTACCGGCCGCAGCAGGTGGAGATGTTGGATGCTGTAGTAGGTGCCTTCAATGACGGAGCGCATGTGATGGTGGAAGCAGGCACCGGGACGGGCAAAAGTATTGCTTATTTGATTCCGGCAGCGTTTTGGGCCTCAGAAAACGGCCGTCGCGTCGTCATCTCTACCAATACCATCAACCTACAAGATCAGCTCATCCACAAAGATATTCCCGAATTGCAGCAAGTGTTGCCGTTTGAGCTACGCGCAGCCGTGCGCAAAGGGCGGCGCAACTATGTATGTACTCGACTCTTCCAGCAAATGCGGCACAGCGGTCCCAGTAATTCCGACGAGATGGCCCTCTACGCCCGCATTTTGCTCTGGCTGCCTACCACGCTATCCGGCGATGTGGCTGAGCTGAATTTGCGCACGCCGGGCGAACGGCTGGCCTGGGCCAGGCTAAACGGCGAAAGTGCCTCTTGCACCCAGGATCATTGCGCCGCCGAAAATTGTCCGCTGCATGTGGCTCGCCGTCGGGCGGAGCTGGCCCAACTGGTGATTGTGAATCATTCGCTGCTGCTGTCTGACCTGGCCAATGAAAACCATATCCTGCCCCAGTTTGTCGATTTGATTGTGGACGAGGCGCACCATTTGGAATCGGCCGTGACCGATGGCCTTAGTTTCCGCGCCGACAAACGCTTCTTGGAGGCGATTCTGGATGACGTGAACAAGCCGCGCGCTGGGCTGCTGTCTGACTTACAAACCCGGCTAGAATCCACGCTGCCTGCTGATTTTGCCGCCAAATTTAATGAGATGATCAATCGGATGCGCCGGGAAGGACAGGCGGCTGTGATCCGGCTGGATGAATTTTTTACCACCCTCACCTACTTTTTGTCTGAGGCGATGAACACGCGCAGCCAATTTGCCCAGCAAATTCGGCTGACGCCCGCTGTGCGCACCCAGCCTGGCTATGATGAAGTGGAAATTAGCTGGGATAATCTGAGCCGCCATCTATTTGCCATTGCCGATGGCTTTGGTAAGCTGGCGGCCGGATTGGGTGAAATAGCCGACCAGTTCGACGTGGAAGATGCTGAGGATTTGAAGCTGACCTTGATGAGCAACGGCCGTTCCCTGGAAGAAACCCGTCTCAATTTGGATGGCATCATCATTGACCCAGACTCAGCCATGATTTATTGGGTTGAGGTGTTCCGGGAGCGTATTTCGCTTCATGCTGCGCCGCTGCATGTGGGGCCATTGGTGCAAAGCAACATCTTCGAGGCGCTGGAAACGGTGGTGCTGACCTCCGCCACGCTGCGCACCGCTGGGCCAGATGCCCGCGAAGAAGCCAACTTCACTTACATCCGCGAGCGGCTGCACGCCTACGACGTAGACGAATTGGCTGTTGGCTCCCCCTTCGATTACAAAAATGCGACCCTACTGTACCTGGTGACGGACATTCCTGAGCCAAACCAGCCTGGCTACCAGCGCATGTTAGAAGATGCGGTTGTGGATGTAGCCGTAGCGCTGGGCGGCCGGACGATGGTGTTGTTTACTTCTTACGGCCAGCTCAACCAGACTGCCAAAGCGATTGAAGGGCCGCTGGCCGATGCCGGTATCAACACCTTGGCACAATCATCAGGCAGCTCGCGCCAGCAGCTGCTAGATCAATTCAAGCAGCCAGACAGCCATACAGTGCTGCTGGGCACGCGCTCTTTTTGGGAGGGGGTTGATGTGCCCGGAGAGGCATTACAAGCGGTGATGATTGCCAAGCTGCCGTTCGACGTGCCCTCAGACCCCATTTTTGCCGCTCGTTCAGAGACATTTGACAATTCCTTTTTTGAATATTCAGTGCCCGAGGCTGTGCTGCGCTTCCGGCAGGGCTTTGGTCGGCTCAATCGTCGCCAGACGGATGAGGGTGTGGTGATCATTTTGGACAAGCGGGTCATTACCAAGCGGTATGGCCAGATGTTTGTCGATGCTTTGCCAGAATGCACGGTGCTGCGCCAACGGTTGGACCGGGTAGGGGAACTCACGGTACGCTGGCTGAATCGAGATCGCTGAAATTACCTCTCCTGCAACTCTCTTCCATCCTAAAAAATGATTGGATCGATTTCGGATCGATGCATTTATATACTGGTTTACAGTTTAGCCTAAATTTTGTCTGTATTCTTACGTCGTTCACTCATAATTAAAGGAGATTACGGCCGTTCAGATCAACAGAAAGAATTTTAGCCATAATTTAGAGAATGCAGCAAATAGACCAATTAACCTATGGTTAAGTTAGTCCCCTCCATTACCATTATCTACGCAAGAACCTATTCAAAGATGCCCATTTAGGTGGTTAAGGAAAACCCAACTTTTTAGGAGAGATTTCAATGAAAAACGTAAACAGACACTTGATTTTTTTGCTGGTAGCCGTATTGCTGTTTGGCACGGCGCTTACGGCCTGTGGCGGGGAAGACCCGACGCCAACGCCACGACCTACCAGAGATGATAGCAACGATGACGATACGCCCCCTGATGAAGAACCAACTGAAGAACCCACCGCAGAACCAACAGCAACAGCAGAACCTACTCCGGAACCAACAGAGACGCCAGACCCCACTGCTGGTTTCATAGATTTTTCCAATGATGTTTTAGGTATTTCTCTAGCCTATCCTGGTGAGTGGGCCATTGAGGCTAATGAAGACAGTGATGAACTCAAGCTGGCTTCCAGTCAGGAAATCTTGGACGATGGACAGGACGATATTCAGGGCGCTATTTTGAATGTGTTGTTCCTGGACCGAGAGCTATTGAGCCTGATCGGTGGTGAAGATCTGGACGCTGATGATCCCGTTGCTGTGTTGGGCGTATTTGTCGATTTATTTACGGAAGCGGGTGCGTCTGATGAAGACATGACGCTGACCGTGACCGAAGAACCAACGGCCGTTACCATCAATGGTCAGGAAGGTGCTCAAGTTTTGGCTGACGCCACTGATGCTGAGGGAGATACGGCCACCATGAAAATCCTCCTCATCATGACGGATGACCGTGCTGCCGTTGTGCTTTCCGGCTCAGAGGTCTCTGAAGAAGAGCAAAATCGTCCTATTCTGGATGCTATTGAAAATTCCATCACCCTTTCCACTCCCGTCGGTGCGCCGGTAGTTGATGAGACGGACCCCACCGATCTGCCTGTCACCTCTGGCTTCCTCCTGTATGGTGACGTCGTTGATGGCACCATTGATGAGTCTGGGCCATCCGTTTGGGACTTTGTTGGTCTGGAAGGGGAAGTGATTGACATTATCGTTGAACCAGAAGGTGACTTGGACGTTGTCTTTGATGTGCTTGATGAAGATGGCAACTCTATTTTGCCCGATGGCGAGATGGATGCTGCTTTTGGCACTGAAGAAATCCGTGAGCTAACCATTCCCGCTTCTGGCTCTTACTACATTATGGTTCGTGGGTTTGCAGATGCGACCGGAAACTACACCTTGACGATAGCTGAAGCAGGAACGGCCGTTGTCCCGGTAACTGGTGGTGATGGTGAAGCCATTGAATATGGTGCTTTTGTGTCTGGCTCGGTAGACAGCACCAACCCGGTAGCTTCTTACTCTTTCAGTGGTGCCGCAGAAGATGTGGTTGGTATGGTTGTCACCCCACTCGGTGATTTTGATGCCGTAGTAGATGTGGTGGATGCATCTGGTAACTCCTTGCTTTCCCGTGAACGCGACGCTTCTTTTGGTTCGGAAAATGTGATTGTGTCGCTGCCCGCTGACGGCGTCTACACGGTCAATGTTTACGGATTTGAAGGGGGCGCTGGCAGCTTCGATATGCAAATGGGTTTCCCGCTTACCAACGTTGTCATTGCCGCCTCCGATACACTTGATGCTGAAGATGAAGGCGAAGGCCATTCCTTCCCCTTCACTGCACTGCGCGCGGGCGACATGGTAGGAATCTACGTTGAGCCTGACGAAGACCTGGACCTTGCCATTCAGGTGCGCCAGAGTGATGAGTTGCTTTCTGGTTTAGGCTTTGATCCAGAACGGGGTTTTGACGCGTCCATTGACATTGAAGAATTTGTCATGATTGCTGAAGAAACCGGCACTTACTCCTTCCGAATCCTGAACTCTCAAGATGATTTTGCAGGCAACACGGGCGATTATCAGGTTTTACTATACGGTACGCCGGAAATTGTCTTTGAACTTGCCTATGGTGATTTTGTAGATGCTCGTACCAATGCAAACGGTATCGTAGATTACGTCATCAGCGGTACTGTGGGAGAAACCATGGTTGTCAATGTGGCTTCTGATGATGATTCCGTCGACATGATTATCGAAATCATGGATCTGGATGAGAATGTTCTAGCCTCCATTGATGATGGCTTTTCGGGTGAAGTAGAAGAACTCACCTACACCTTTGAAAGCGAGGAGCTTGTTATCATCCGCGTACGTGACTTCTTCGGCAGCGAAGGCGACTTTGTGATGTCGGTTGATGCCCAGTAAACAGTGAACCGTGATCAGTAATCGGTAAACGGTTATTGATTACCGACCACCGATAACGGATTACCGAAAAAGGGGTTGGCACAAAATGCCAGCCTCTTTTTTGTTGGCTGTGCGGGGAATACGGCCGTATCTTTCCCAGAAAGGTTGGGTTATAGTTGGGTGTAGAAAAGAAGATTGTGGAGGCAGTATGAATCAACAAAAACGACGGGTGGTGGTGACTGGTTTAGGCACCATCAACCCGCTTGGCAATGATGTAACAACCACCTGGCAAAAAATCAGCAATGGACAATCGGGCATAGATACCATTACCGGGTTCGACATCAGCGAATACAAAACAACCTTTGCTGGTGAAGTGAAAAGCTTTGACCCTAAAGATCATTTTGATCGTAAAGAAGTGCGGCGCATGTCGCGCATGACCCAGTTTGCCCTCTACGCTGCGCAACAAGCCATAGAGGATGCCAGCGTCACCGTCACAGCCGCCAACAAGAATCGCATTGGTGTAGTGGTCGGCAGTGGCATGGGCAGCCTGGATCCCATCGTAGACAACGTGAACGTGCTCAACGAACGCGGCCCGTACCGCGTTAGCCCATTTTTTGTGCCGATGATGCTGGCCGACACGCCCGCCGCTACCGTTTCTATCCAGCATGGGCTGGGTGGCCCAAATATGTCTGTGGCCACGGCGTGTGCCACGGGCAATGACGCCATTGGCCAGGCTGCCCGCGTGGTGCAGCATGGTGCCGCCGACGTAATGATTGCCGGTGGTTCGGAGGCGTGTTTGATGCCCATCGCTTTTGCCGGGTTTAGCGTGATGAAGGCACTCTCTACCCGCAACGAAGCGCCGCAGACGGCGTCACGGCCGTTTGACCAGACGCGCGACGGATTTGTGGTGAGTGAAGGGGCCGCGATTGTTGTGCTAGAGGAGCTGGAACACGCTTTAGCGCGTGGGGCGCACATCTACGGTGAATTTTTGGGCTATGGGGCCAGCGCCGATGCCTACCACATCTCCATGCCCGCCGCCGATGGTTCTGGCGCGATTGAGGCGATGCGGGCCGCCTTGGTGGATGCTGACGTGGAACCGGCCTCGGTTAATTACATCAGTGCGCACGGTACCAGCACCCCGCTGAATGACCGGTCAGAAACGGCCGCTATCAAAGCGGTCTTTGGCGAGGCGGCCTATGATGTGCCGGTCAGTTCTACCAAATCAATGCACGGTCATTTGCTGGGGGCGTCTGGCTCATTAGAAGCGATCATTTGCCTGCAAGCCATCCAGCACAACCTGCTGCCGCCAACAATCAATTATGAAACGCCCGACCCCGACTGCGATCTCGATTATGTGCCCAACACCGCACGTCCAGCTCAGGTTGATGTCACAATGTCTAATGGGTTTGGCTTGGGTGGGCACAATGCCACCATCGTGTTGGGGCGGTACATTGCGTGATTATGTAATTGAGTAATTAGGTAAATTATTTTCAGGGAAATTACCCAATTACTCAATTACCCAATATCTCAAGAGGGCAGTTCGCCAATTCGGGTTAACTTCCGCTCCAAATCATCTTCAGTGCGGCCCATGCTGTAGTCCAGGTGCGGGTAGGCCAGCCAGACCAACATAAAGCCAAAGAGGGCTCCGGTAAAGGTGCGCAGGAAGGGAGTGCTTTCACGCAGGGCAAAAATGGAGCCTAAAGCTGCTTGAAGGCCCACTGCCTCACCACCGCCCAATGGAGTGGCATAATAGCTAAACAGCTGGCTAAAGCCATCCAGGGCAATGGGCCCCATACCAATGATGAGGAAGAGGATGAAGGGTAACGGCCGTATCCGACGCCGCTGCCGCACCAGACCATAAATCAGCCCGCCAATCAGCACAAAGCCATAAATAGCAATATCGCGCTCGCATAAGGCCATCTTGTAGCCCATCTGGTCATTGCCCAAAAATCGGCGTGCTGCCAGGAAAAATTCAGCCCAATTGCCATCTTCTACAGCCGCAAACTCAGGCAGTGAGCTGGTGTAGCTTTCTAATGGTGTTAGATCCGTACCCGCTAATTCGCGAGGATAAGCAGGCTGTTCCCCAAACAGAAAAAAGCTGCGTGAGGCCATCTGGTGGCACATGGGGCTGTACATGGTGTAAATGACACGGGCTGGCCCTGTGGCCCCGGCATTCATCAGCATGGGTGCCAAAATGGGCAGCGCCACATAAATGGCGATGACGGTGTTGAGTACAGCCAGCCAATGCTTGCTGAATTTATAGATAAGCTTGTCTGCACCGATGACGAAATCGCGTGTGCGTCCAGTGGCAACTTTTTTCTTTGGTGGTGTTGTCATATCGTTATTTCATCACGAATTGGACGAATTGACAAATGGAATGAATGAATTGGGTAGATATTCGTTCCATTTGTGGCATTCATGCTTGCTTTTGAGGGCTGTGGAATAGGTATGTTTAGTTGGTAGCGGGAAGTGTGTCAGCGAGATAACCATCAATTTGGGATTGAACCATCGGGCCGCGATGAATGGCGGTGACTTCCCCATTTCTGTTGATGAAGAAGGTCGTGGGCAGGACATTGGCCACGCCATACAACTCAGAAACGATGCCTTCGTTGTCGAGAACGGCCGTAAAGTTCAACCCCAATTCCTCAAAAAAGTTGGCTACATCCTCTGTCGGTTCTTGTTGGTCTAGCGCCAAAATAACCAGCCCATCTTCCTGATGAGCCTGATACGCGGCTTCTAGCTCAGGCATTTCTATGCGGCAGGGCCCACACCAGGTTGCCCAAAAATTGATGATTACGGGCTGCCCCGCGTAGTTACTCAACTGCACCGGATTACCTGCTACATCGTTGAGGGCAAAATCATAGGCTTGCGCGCCAATTTCTAGCGGGCCGCCACCGATTGGCAACTGATTGGCGTTGGTTTCAGCTGATTCAAAAGCAGGCACTTGTTCCAGAATTGAAGAGCCAGCCTCTGTTGTGTCCGTTGCTGCCTCGCCAAAGAGGCTGCCACCGAAAATGATAAGGGTAAGGGCCAACCCTAAAATGGTGAACCCACCGACGATGAGCAAGGGGTTACGGCCGTTTCCCCCCACGCTTTTCTTCTTTTTTTGTTCTGAACTATCCTGGGACATCATGAAATAATTGCTGAAGATAAATTATTGCTGGAAAAGCGCAATAAACTTTTCTTCCAAAACCACAAACCATTCCGAAAACTCGTATTGGCCAAAGAGAGAGTTAATGCTGGTAAGGGTCCCATTGAGCATCAACACGGCCAGGATGATAAACAGCGCGCCACTGATTAACTGTGTGGAGTGCAGGTGAACCGTCACCTTCCGTTCCTCGGACCCTGTGTAGACCCATAGTGCTGCGCCCAAAAGTGTTACAACCAGCAAGCCAATTTGGTGACCAAGCGTTACGGTCTGGCCTGCAAAAAAGTCAAAGTTAAAGAAAGCAAAATCGGCTACGGCGACTAAGACGCGCCAGATAGCCAACGCCCAAACCAAGGCGACCACAAAGGTGTGCGTGTCTAGCTCCCATCCCTTGCCCCGCAGCGCCCGCCAAAACAGGCTCTGGCGGCTCATACGGCCGAAAAACGTGGAAACAATTAACAGCGGCAGCCCTAACCCCAATGTGTAAATGAAGAGCAGCATCATGCCATTCCAAACTGAGGTGGTTTGTGCGGCTAATGTCAGCACCGTGCCCAAAATGGGGCCAATGCAGCTGGTCCAGCCTACGGCAAAGCTGAGACCAAAAATGTAAGATCCTTTTACTGTAGTGCTTTTGGGCTGCACGCCGCCAGTGCCGCTGGTATCCATGCCGCCAAAACCTTTGCCCAGCAAGCTGAGTACGCCAAAAACCATCACCACTGCGCCGCCCACCAAAATGAGCAACTGTTGGTTACGCAGCAATGTCTTGCCCACAGCAAAGCCTACTGCGCCAAATAAAGTAAAGGTTGTGGCCAGGCCCAGCATGAAGGCAATGGTGTTGGTGGCAATCTGTTTACGTCCGCTTTGGAAAGCAAACGCGAAATAAGCGGTTAGAACGGGTAACGTGCAGGGGGACACAAAACTGAGTATGCCACCGCCAAACGCCAGCAGAGCCAAGATAATAAATGGCTGTGTTTGCAGTCCAACGGCAAACTCGGGAGCGTTGCTGCTTTGCGTAAAGGATCCTATGAGGAGAAAAAGAAGAACGGCCGCACCCACACCAATCAGTAATTTTTGGCCTAATGAAAGGGCGCGAATAGGTTCAGGAATGGATAGTGATTTGAGCATAGCGTGATCTCCGCTGCAAAATAAATGTTGATTTTTATGTGATCGGCAAAAAGTTTTTGCAGAATGCCCAAGGTGATTGGACTGACTTCTTAGATGGGGAGCCGCTGTTGATTCTTACCTGTGGGCAAAACGGCCGTATACCATCACCCCAAGTATGCTCCGAAACAATTAAGAAAAAGTAACAGAGCCTACGAAGTGTAGCTACCCAGTCGTTTCCTCATCATCCTGTAATAATCTTTCCATCAGCTGAATGTCTTGCCGCAGATTTCGCTGCCGCACGGCCAGGCTCACAATATAAACCAGGCCAATCACGGCCATCACTGTATAGCCAAGCATCAAATAATTGTTGAAAGTATTTGATGTAACGCTGGATTGCCAGGCGATATTTAGGAAAAACAAATTCATAAACATTACGCCTTTCCTCCCTGCAAGCGAGAAGCCACGCGCATTTTTAACGAATCAACATTGTCCGTTAGGTATTGCAGGCGCAGCCGATTCAGCATCCAGGCAATATACAAAATTGTGAATGAGATGGTATTTGCGGTGAGCGTGATGCCCATTTTCATGGATTCCAACCCCGGAGCAAAATCTTGCAGTCCTTCAGCCTCAGAAGCAGTTTGTACAGTTTCTATCGTGCCCCCAAAGACCACTGGGTGAATATCCCGGAAAATGCGGATGCTGATATAGGTCATAATAATGGTTACAAAGGCGATAATTACGTAAACGGCCGCAAATCGTGCCCGCTTTTCTTCTTCTTCAATGGCCCCACGGAGCATAAAGTAGGCTGCATAAGTTAGCCAAGCTACGGTAATGAGCGTCAGGCGCGGACTCCAATCCCACCAGGTGTTCCAGGCCGGCTTGCCCCAAACCGAACCGGCCGCCGTGGCAATCGTCAAGAAAACCAGGCCAATTTCTACAGAAGAAAGCGCGATGGTGTCCCAAATGCGCTCTTTACGTCGCAAATAAAGCGCACCACCAACCAGCGCCACAAAAAAGGCAACAGCCCCTACCCAGGCGCTGCCCACATGGAAATAAAAAATACGCTGCACATTGCCCATCGTGCGTTCAGTGGGTGCATAGAAAAAATTCATGCCCAGGCTCACGATCAGAGCAATGGCTGCCAGCCAATTTAAAGGGGGAATCCATCGATTCAATTTAGCCAAACTCATATTGACAACTCCTTCCTGTTTCTTTCTTTTCTGTAACGGTAAACTCTTCTATCGATCTAGGATACCAAACATTCTTTTAGCGTAGGCAAATTTATCACGATCTGTTTAATCCAACAGGTTTGGGGGTCCCTTACGATTCCACAACAAGATGATAGGTGAAGAGACCTGTGGCCAAAATGGCCAGATCGTAAGCGGCAACCAGCGAAACCATACTGCGAATTGTTGAATATTCAGGGACGGCGTTCATCATTTCTCCAACGGCCGTTGCTGCTGGCAAAATGAGAGGAAGCACCAAAGGCATCAGCAAAATCGGTAACAACACCTCTTTCGCCCGGGTCTGCATGGTCATGGATGTGATGAGTACCCCAGCGCCAACGTACCCAACAGTGCCCATAAACAAGACCAGCAATACCACTGGCTGCCAAAACGGCTTGTCAAAGAAGATGATGAATACAAAAACCAGCACTACTTCCAGCAAAAGTGTAAAAATAGTAACGCTGATGACTTTGGCCAGGTAAATGGCGCGCCGATCAATGGGAGCAATTAATATGGCGTCAATGTTTTGGTTTTCCCGTTCAATGGCCAATGACCGGTTTAACCCCAGCGTGCCTGCCAGCAAAATGGTGGCCCAGAGCAGCCCGGTGGCCACATTGCGCGCTGCATCCAACTCGGTTTCCAGGGCAAAGTTAAACATGATGACAGTAACCAGGGAAAACATGGCCATCACGCTAATGGTTTGCCGGGTGTGTTTTTCAATCTGTAAATCCTTCCAGACAATGGCCCAAACGGCCGCTACGAATTGATTACTCAGCAGGGGTCCAGATTTAGATTGTGTTGCTGTGGTTAACTTACCCATTTGCTGTGTTTGCCATCCCTGCTTTGCGGCCTGTCTGTTCCGCATAGATGTCTAAAAATTCGGTGCCGCTAACTTCTCCATTGGCAATTTCCTGCACGATCTTGCCCCGGCTCAGGATTGCCACCCGGTCGCACAAAGTAAGGCCATGGACCAGGTCATGGGTGATCATCAGAATGGTACGGCCGTTTTCCGATTCGCGCCGTAACAAATCATCCAACAAAGCAGAAGCATCTTGATCTAACCCTGTATACGGCTCATCCAACAGCAGCACATCTGGTTCGTGCAGCGTGGCGCGAGCCAGAGTCAAACGCTGCATCATCCCCCGTGAAAAAGTGCGCACGGCGTCTCGCTCGCGCGCTGCCAACCCTACACGCTTTAAGGCTGCCAATACCCTGTCTTCACTGTTATCCAACTGGTACAGCTTGGCAAAAAAATGAAGATTTTCTGCTGCGGTCAGATCCCCGTAAAGCAGCGTCTGGTGCGAAACCAGTCCGATGTGTTGCCGCACACGGTCACTAAAGCCAGGCATCAACCAGCCGCCAATCTTTACTTCACCGGCTGTTGGCTTTAAAAGGGTAGCCACAATGCGCATGAGCGTTGACTTGCCTGCGCCGTTTGGCCCTACCAGCGTGACAAACGCACCGGGGACCACATGCAGGTTCACCCCGCGCAGCACCGGATTAAAGCCATATTGTTTTATTAGTCCATTAATCTGAATCATCAGCCAATTTTAGGTTCTCTTATGCTTTCGGCAAGTGTTGATTGTCAGGGGCATTCTCATGACACATAACATGTACTTATTAGCATTATAAGTAATTTGATGATTAAGTGGAGAACGGAAAGTAGCTTAAAACGAAAGCAACGAGGATCGTTGCCGTTCACCTTACTTAAAACGCTTTGCGCATAGATGTTTCCCGCTTTTTCTAAAGGATCATCTGTGCAAGTCTTCACGAACTCTTAACTAAGAGAGTGCAAAATACTGGTTTCCAGGCAAAAATGGGCTAATTTTGCCCCTAATATAGTACTAAGGTCAGGGACAACCAGGCGGCAGAATAGTGACAATTCCCCAAATTTTGCTATTATGTCTACTATATAGTTGCACGGCTGGCAAATATTCTTCTATAATAGCGCTCAACCTTTGGGAAGAGGGTTTATTAATTTGCTATTGAACTTAACTGGAACAATTACCCCTTGGATTTTGGGGACACTCATTATATTACTGCTGCTTGCTCTGGCTGTTGTATTTAAGTCTTGGCGAGAGATGAAGCGTTCGCCATACTTTTTTATGCGGCTTCAAGCAGAAAAGCGCCTACAAACCTACTCGTTTGCGAGTTTGGGTTTATTGGCAGTTTGTGTATTGTTTTCATTCTATGCATTACGTCCCCCAGTAGATAACACCCCCCTTGTTGCTGTACTTACAAATGCAAAACCCGTTTCGGATGAGGTTGCTGCCTTAACAAAATCTGACAGTGTTGGGGTGGAGTTTGTTGCCGAAACGGCCGTTTCCTCCCAAACTATTTCTACGACTGGCAATGAACCGCTCTTTTTGACCGATGCCGATTCATTGGTGCAAGCGGCTCTAACTTTACCGGACGAATTTAATCGTTTTGAGCCACGGGTTGAACTTAAAGAAGAAACGGAATTGGGTGCCATCAGCTTCTCTACAAAAATTGATGATGAGTATGAGGCTGTTGATCCGACCAATATTTTTGCCGTTGGTTCATATACCGTTTATGCTACCTTCTCTTATGATGGCATGGCAGATGGTATGTCTTGGGCCTGGGTTTGGCGTCATGACGGTGAAGTGGTAGACGGTGGCAATGAGCATTGGGAATATGGGAATGATGGCCCTGGCTACATTTACTATAACCCAGAAGATGGCTTCCGCGCCGGGGAGTATACTTTGGAAGTTTGGGTTAATGGGGAACTGTTCACTCGTTCCAACATGCGCATGACCGGCTCTGCTTTGTCATCCGGTAACTAAACTAAATTTGCAATCAACAAGGTGCGGCCGTTTGGCTGCATTGTTGTTTTGAAGGAAGAGAAGAGGAAGAAGGGATAAGCCCGGCCATTTGGCCGGGCTTTTGGTTTGGTAGGGTTAACGACTTAGTCGGCGACGGCCGTATAACCACAACCGATTAAGCTCTTCCAGCCGCAGCCCGGCGCAGGCCAATAGATAAATCACGCTGCCCAGACCGCCCACCATAATAAACTGCATTAGCAATTGCCACAGCCCCGCAGCTGGCTGCAAGTTTGTTTGTGTTAGCCACATGCCACCCGCCATAAGTAAAGTGGCTATACTCATACGCCACAAACCTTTTAGCAGCGATTTACCCTGGATGCCACCTAACTTGCGCCGCAACAGCCATAGCAGCAGCAGCACTTCAGCGACATTTGAGATGCTAAAGCCAAGAGCCAACCCGCCTAAAGGTAGCCATCCTTGTTGGGGGAAAATTGTCTGGCTAAACCAAAGACTCAACACCCACATGATGAGAATTTGCACCCCGCCAGCTAAAACTGGCGTCAACGTGTCGCTGAGTGCATAGAATGTTCGAGCAACGACCTCTAAGGTGAGTAAGGGAAGCAAACCTAAGGCATAAAATAACAATGCCCAGCTAATCAAGGCAACATCTTCATCTCCCATGATTCCCCATTCAAATAACAGCGAAACAACTGGCTGATTCAAAATGGCAAAAACAGCCGAAAATGGTAGTCCTAAAAACAACACAATACGCAGGGAATCGGCTAAAATTTGGCGCATTTCTTCATAGGCACCACGCGCTGCTAAAGTTGAAAGTGTAGGAAACGCCGCAATGCCCAACGCCTGCCCAATGAATCCCTGTGGCATGATGATTAGCCGAAAGGCAGCGTTTAAGGCGGGTAAACTGCCAGTCACCATCGGATCAGTAAGCAGGATGACGAGAAATTTATTGACTTCGCTAAAGGACAATCCCAATACACGGGGGGACATCAACTTAAGTACCTGCTTGACGCCAGGATCGCGCAGAGAGAAGACGGCCGTATACTTCGCCTTCTTTTGCCAAAGCCCAGGCAACTGCACCGCAAAATGCCCCAATGCGCCGACCACCGTACCTACAGCGAACCCAATGGCTACCTCTTCTGGCTCTCGACCAGGCCAGAGCAGACCGCCAGCAATAATGCCAATGTTGTAGACAGTCGGGGCCAGCGCTGGCAGCAAAAAATGCTGGCGGGCATTCAGCGCCCCCATAATCACCCCGCTGGCGCCAAAAATGATGGGCGACAGCAACATGATGCGCATCAAACGCACCGTCAGCGGCAGCAGGTCTGGGTTATTGGCCACTTTTTCATCTGCCAGCCAGTGCACCAGTTCAGGGGCAAAAAAAATGCTGAGGAGGGAAACGGCCGTTACAACCACCGTCACCAAATTAATCACATTAGAAAACAGTCGCCAGCCACCTTCACTGTCGTCTTGCTCAAAGTAGGCGGCAAAGGTAGGGATAAATGCGGAGCCAATGGCCCCACCAGCAATGATCAAAAAGATAGTTTCGGGAAAGCGTACTGCAATTTCATATGCTTCAGCTGGCAGTGTGGTGACGGCCAGATTAGCTTTAATAACAATATCACGCACCAAACCCACAATTCGGCTTAGCAAAACGGCTGCGCTTACCAGTCCGGCAGCGCGCATGACTAACGAGTGGCTGTTGGGAACGGCCGTTTCCAACACAGGTTTATTTTTATTCTTGTTCTCATTCTCAACAGACATGGGCGAGGATTATACGTGAGGCAGCGGTAAAAAAAAATGGGCTGGCAATATTGCCAGCCCGGTCATTGTTTGGAGAGTCAGGAACGCCGAAACCTGACCCTCGTTAAAAGGAGGAGAAGAAGAAGAGATTTTTACCCTTCGAAAAAGATTCTATACCAATTCCCTACGCTGGTCTGTACGTCGCACCTACGCCGAACCTACGCGAAACCTACGCAAGTAATATATTTCACAAATAGATTATCTTACTCAAAGCGACCAAAAGGAGGAGTCGCGCTGCACCCCAAATGCCAAATCGACGAACCGCCGTTCCAACGATAAAATCCAGTCATGCGACGCATTCAACACAGCCACGCGCTTCTCTTCATGCTCTTTTGCCTGATGACAGCCGCCACCCTGCGCCTGAGCGATCTGCCCCAGGTGCCTACGGGCGTGCATTATGATGAGGCAGCGAACGGCATTTTGTCGGCAGAAATTGGGCTTAAGGGGGAACACCCGCTTTTTATTACCAGCTACACGGGCAAGGAAGTGCTGTTTTTCTACCTGGCGGGTGGCCTGATGCGCTTGCTGGGCGATTCCGTTTTCACGCTGCGACTGGCGGCGGCGTTGGTGGGGGTTGTGACGGTTGCGGCCGTTTATTGGCTGGGGCTGGAACTGTTCCGTGATCGACGGGTGGCGCTTGTTGCGGCGGCGTTGCTAGCAATTAGCTTTTGGCACTTGTTGTTTAGCCATTTGGGCTTTCGCGCCATTACTCAACCCTTATTGCAAACGCTAACGGTGGCCGCCCTGCTGCGTGGCCTACGCCTGGAGCAGCGTAAATGGCTGCTGCTGAGCGGCATTTTTCTTGGTTTGACAGCCTACACGTACCTGGCAGCGCGCCTTTTTCCTGTTTTACTGCTACTGGCCAGCTTTCCGCTGTTGTTGGGGGGACATTGGCGCAGGCGGAGCTTACAGCTTTTGTTGGTTGGTGGTGTGGCTTTAATCGTGCTGGCTCCATTGTTGGGCTTTTTCATGGCCAACCCGGATGCGTTTTGGGTACGCATTACCCAAGTTGCCCCAAATGAAGCGGCATTGAGTTTGGGGGAAAGCATTCTTCGTTCGCTGGAGATATTCTTTTTGGTAGGGGATCCTTACGTTCGTTTTAATTTGCCGGAACGGCCGTTATTCGACTGGTTCTGGGGCGGTTTGCTGCTGGTTGGCTGGATGATGCTCATTTGGCGCTGGCGGGCCTTGCAGAGCGATTGGCAACGGACGAGTGTGCTGCTGCTGCTATTGGCTCCCTTCATCATGTTGTTGCCTACGGCGCTGGCTGTCAATGAGATCGTCCCTAGCAACTTGCGGGCAATTGGCCTGATCCCTTTTATCTTTTACCTGCCTGGTGTGGGATTAATGGTGTTTGTGAACGATTTAGGTAAGCAGTTCAAGCGGATCGAACTCACTTCGGCTGTACTCACCGTAGGTATTTTGGCGCTGATGGTGGGAGGCTTGCTTACGGAGCGGCTCTATTTTCGGGTATGGGGGCAGGAAACGGCCGTCTTCTACGAAACGGATGGGGATTTAACGGCCGTTGCCGATTTTCTTGATCAATTAGATACCGAAGGCAAGACGATTTACGTTTCTGCACTACATTACCAACATCCCACATTGGCCTATTTAAGCGATAAATATGAACAGGTAAAGTGGCTGCCCCAAGGCGATTCGGGCGAGGCAGTCGTGTTTCCTGCTCGGGAAGAGGCAATCTATATCTTTCCCCACAACAGCCCGCTGCCCCGGTGGGCTGTTGACTATTTTGCTGAGGCAGAACTGCTGCCAAGTACATTTGCCCCCGACGGCAGCCTGGCGTTTTTGGCCTACGAGATGCGCGGGACGCCTTTTACGATCACCCCAGCATATCCGCTGTCGGTAAACTTTGGCAATACCATTACTTTGCAGGGCTACGATGTGGGTCAAGCCACCGCAGGCGAGAAGCTGCCCCTCTTTCTTTACTGGCAGGTAAACTTTGACCAAACGGCCGATTTCACCCCATTTATCCATTTTGAAGATGGCTGGGGGCATCGCTGGAGCCAGGTAGAGACGTTTGCTTATCCTTCGGCACAGTGGTCGCGAGGGGAAACGATTGTGCAGCGCGTGGAAATTCAGGTGCCTGCGGGTACGCCGCTGGGCAGCCATTACCAATTGCGCGTCGGCCTGTTTTCTGGCAGCAGTGGCGCACGTTTACCCCGGCTGGATGAAGACGGCCGTTACGCGGGCGACACCTACCTGATTAAAAACATCACCGTGCAGGTTGGTGAGCCACCCCGCACCTTGCCCCAGCCGCCCGTTGTCCTCAACCAGACCATTCGGCCGCAGCTTGAGCTGCTGGGCGTGTCGCCAGGGGCGTTAGCTGCTGCCACTGGCGAAAACGTCGAAGTGGCGTTGTGGTGGTATGCTACAGAATTTGTACCTCATACCAGCATCCGACTGGAACTCATGGGCAGTAACAACGTAGGGCGCATTTTGTCCAACACGCAGCCAGTTCATAACAGTTACCCATTTATTAGTTGGCAGACGCCCCAATTTCTCATCGATTGGCAAACGGTGCGCGTGCCCAGTGACATCCCGGCTGGTGAGTATCGTTTGTTGGCCCGCTTTTTGGATGGCGCGGACGCGACATTGGCGACCGCTGATCTTGGCCCTTTGCGCGTGTCGGTGACGGAGCGTAATTTTACGGAACCAGAGGTAGAACGGCCGTATCCCGCTATCTTCGGCAACGAAATCAAGCTGCTGGGCTACAATCTAACCCAGCTTAATGAACCCGATCAATACCAACTTGACCTCATCTGGCAGGCACAAACGGAGCCGAGTAAAGACTACACCGTTTTTGTTCATCTGCTTGCAGCAGATGGCAGCTGCAACCCGTGCCTGTGGCAGCAAGACGTGATGCCGCAGCAAAATCAATACCCCACCAGCCGCTGGCTAACGGATGAAGTCGTGACAGACAGCTACCAAATCACGCTGCCGCCAGACACGCCAACGGGCAGTTATCAGCTGGAAATTGGCCTCTACATTGCCGAAACCGGCCAGCGATTGCAGGTTGTGCAGCCCGACCAAAGTGAAAGTGATGCACTTTATCTGGACCCTATCAGGAGACCTTAATTTTATTTGCCAACCGTACACGCGGGTGTGATATCTGCTACTTTCCATTCTCTCATAACAATTGTTGTAAAAACACATCTTGTTCTACATGCTCGCGCCATTTGGGTTGTAATTCCAGGGCGCGATGAAGCGAGGCGCGGGCTGCGGCGCGTTGGTTTTGTTTCGCTTGAACCATTGCCAAATTGTAGTGAGCGGTGGCTTCGTCGGGGTTGATGTGCAGGGCACGGCTGAATGCGTCAGCTGCAGCGGGCAACTCGTTCAACAACATCTGGCAGCGGCCGATTCCCACCCACCCTTGATCATGTTCCGGTACAAATTCAATCAGTTCCTGGTAAGCGACGAGGGCTTCAGGCGGCCGTCTTAAATGATACAAGGTGTCGGCCACAATCAGTTTATAACTGGTGTACGGCGAATAAAGGGTGATGGCTTCGTTGTAGAGAGAAACGGCCGTTTCATAATCCTTCGCTTCATACGCCTTGTTGGCCCGCGTAATCAACTCATTGGCGGTTGCCTGAGTCCCGCGATAATGCCGCGCCAAAATTGTGTGCAGGCGGTCGGGCGCGTAGCCAAACGCCCAGATGCGCCCCTCATCCAACAGCAGGCGTTTGCCATCGGAAAAGGTAATCACCAGGGGCTGGACGATGTACGTCGCGCCTTTGTAATGTCGCTTTTGCCGTTCTCGTGCAATGTTGGCAATGTCGTTGGCGGGCCACGCTTTTTCGCGGCCAAACAGGGAGCTCGTCTGGATGTCGAAGTCGGAAAAGGTAACGGCCGTTGGCGAGCCATGATCCGTTACAAAGACTACAAACAAAATGAGGAGGCAAATAAAGCCCATAAAACCTGCACCGTGCCATGCAGTCAGATGCGGCCGTTCGCTAACCAATCGTACCGTCAGCACGCCAAAAAAGAGCAATATGGCCATGGCAGGCAAAATGCCTTGTCGATAATAGTTGGCAGGCAAACGTAGTTCCAATGGAAACGACACCGCTTCCGCTTGCTGCATCAGGGAGACATGTTGCCGCAGCGCGGCGTACAACTCAGAAAATCGCTCGGTTTGATAGAGGATGATCAGCTTTTGGTTTTGATGGGTGCGCAAGCGCAAATGGGGGGCGGGCTGGTTGCGCTCTTCTAGCTGGATGATGTCAGCGTAGGCAATCTCGGTAGTACGCCCCAGTTGTTTGAGGATGATGGCATGAGGGGTGAGGTGGAAACGGCCGTTAAACTGCCACAACAGCCACCACGACCCCACATAAAATGGCAGGAAAAAGAGCATCATCACCCCGAACAACGCCGGATCATCCAGTTCGCCCCGCAGTTGAGCGCGACCAAAAACGATAAGAACTGGCGTGAGCAACAAAATAAAGACACCAGCCACTATCTTGATATTCCCTGATTGACGAAAAGTCTTGCTATTCGAAGGTTTATTTGCCATCTCTACCGTTAAACCCCACCCCCAACACATACCTCAACCAGCCACGTGGGTGCTCTCCTTGCAGCCAAAAGTAGCCAAAACAAATCGTTTCCCCTCGGCGGTAAACGGCGTTGATGCGCAGGAATGTGCCAAAAATGGGGCGCTCTTGCGTCAACACCGTGCCATCCGGCGTAATGATGGCGTATGCATCGCTGACAACGAGGTAAAAGTGGTCATGCAGCGCCACAGCGGATGACGCATGACCGGGCAGCGTGAATGCTCGCTTCTCAACACCCTCATTTGGCATCACAAACCCTTCATTCCGCTCCACCGTCAGCGTCACCGTATCGGAGCGGAGGATGGTTTTGTAGCCACCGCCATTGCCGTAGTTGGTGGCCCCATTTTCTGTGTCGGGATGGCGAGGCAAGTCGGCCAGCGTGGGGTCGATGGGGATGCTCTCCAAATAGGCATGGGCAACGGCCGTTTTATTACGTTTGGCAATGAAGGGGGGATAGGTTTGGGCAGCTTGGACAGCAGCGAGTACGGCCGTTAACGTCGCCTCATCAAAATATGTGAGAATGTGGGAATGGAAACGGCCGTCTACAAACGCATCATACCCACACGCCGACGCATTGTCAGTATGGCCGCTGCCTGCATGACTGCCCACAATCACCTGCCCATGCGTGATGCGGATGTAGTGCGTCATGCGGTTATCCTGACGTTCCCAACTGGTTTGTAAACTCACTGTTCTACCCCTGTGTACTGTGCAATCAGCGAGAAAATCTGATCCGTTAAGGCCGGCAGCGCCGGATTTTGTTGGGCATCGGCGGCCCACATTTCTACGGTGGTGGTGGTGTGACGGCCGTTTACCACAAACGTATACGCCGTCTCATCAGGAATGCCGGGACGGGTAAACGTTTCCGGCAAACTGGCAAAGTCGGCAGATGCAATCAACACCCACAATGCCTCATTTTCTGCTACCGTCAGGGTAAATGGGCCATATTCATTGATCACATCCCCCAACTGATGCGTTGGCGCAAAGGTGCCATCTGCTTGCAGCGTGATGCGCCATTCGCCCATGCCTTCTGGATGATAGGCTCCGCCGCTGGAGAATTCAAATTGTTGCATGGTGGCAATTCCCCATGAAAATGTTGTCGTATTGGCATCATAGGCAAAATCAATCTCGTTGTCTTTTTCCCATTGGCCGTTGGGGGTGAATTGGGTTGTTTCGCCATCGCCAAAGGAGATTGCGCGTAATGTGCCGCAGGTGTTTCCGACATGAAGCGTGGCCTGTCCGTTTTCGTCTGTTGTGATGGACAAGTCGTTGTCGTACATGTCAACGATATCTGGCTGTGCTTTCACATGGGGCGCGAATACGACGTCAAAACCGCGCATCGGTGGTTCGTTTTCTTGCCGTTGGCCGTCTCGATTCACATCCTGCCAAACCTGAAAATGGAGCGTTTCGGCGCCGGGCTGCGGGCTGCTTGGCTGGAAGCCAAACTGATTTTGGGGAGAAAACAAGCCTTTTGCTACCGATTGCATCTGCGGCGTGGTGGCCGTGTAGCCGCAGGGCGTCATCACGCCAATGTCAAAGAAATGGGTATAGTCGGCGCGGATGG
>JBNKLQ010000086.1:0-21391 GCA_050292445.1 Promineifilaceae bacterium (SeqCode)
GGTCCAGCCAGGTGAAGTAGCGCAGGTAGTTCAGCACATCGCCGTCATCGCTGTTGAGCCAGAACTGGTAGAAACGGTAAGGCGAGGTGCGGTCCGCCGCCAGCCAGGCATTGGTGCCTGCCGACGTTTTGCCAAACTTGCTGCCATCCGCCTGAGTGATGAGCGGGAAGACAAGCGCATGCGCTTTTTCGCCCTTGGCCCGACGAATCAGCTCCACGCCAGCCAGGATGTTGCCCCACTGGTCACTGCCACCCATTTGCAGGACACAATTTTCATGCTCAAACAAATGCATAAAGTCGTATGCTTGCAGCAGCATGTAGCTAAATTCGGTGTAGGAGATGCCGTCCTCGCGGGAGATGCGGGACTTGACCGAATCTTTGGCCATCATGTAGTTCACGGTGAAATGTTTGCCCACATCACGCAAAAATTCCATCATGCTGAGCTTGCTGAGCCAGGTGGCGTTGTTGACGATGCGGGCTGGATTGCTTTTCACCTCAAAATCCAGAATGCCAGAGAGCTGCTGCTGAATGCGCTCCAGGTTGGCCTGTACTTCATCCAGGGTGAGGAGATTGCGCTCAGAGGAACGGCCGCTTGGATCGCCAATCATGCCCGTGCCCCCACCCGCTAAGGCGATGGGCGTGTGACCATAGCGCTGCATCCGGGCCATGGCCATCATCGGTACCAGGTGGCCAATGTGCAGGCTGTCGCCCGTCGGGTCGAAGCCGTTATAGAGGGTCACTTTCTCTTTGGCCAGCAGGTCGGGCACATTTTCGGTGTGGTCGTAGACAAATCCACGCCAGCGGAGTTCTTCAATTGCATTCATAAGGCCATCTCCTACTTAAAAAATCCGCAGATTTCGCAGAGTACACAGATTTTCTCTAAATTGCTCTGTGTACTCTGTGGCAAAAACAAAAAAAGACGCGGTGGTTAGCCGCGTCTTGGGTGGTCTGGATAGTTTGGTTTAGTTGTCAGTGACAGGCAATTTTATCCTCACACGCCAGCGGCGTCTGTGTTATCAAGGTGTAGCTGCCATAATAATAGCTGAAAACGTTCGAGTTCATGATGCGCGTAGGTTAGCATGGGGTGGGGGATTCGTCAAGAATTGGGAGAAAGTAGAGGCGAGTAATAAGTGAAAAGTGATAAGTAAAAGAACAAGCCACTTTTCACTTTTTACTTTTCACTAAAATCATGTCAACAGCATCCGGTGTTTCAACCCATTGCCTGTGTTGAAGATAAGCACGCGCTCGTTTGGGCTGATCCAATTTTGCGCAACCAAATCTTGCAGGGCAGCGACGGTGGCGGCGGCTTCCAGGGAGACAAACATACCTTCCTGTGAAGCGAGCTGTTTTTGGGCCTGGATAATACGGCCGTCTGACACCGCAACGGCCGTTCCCCCACTTTCTCGTAAAGCCCGCAGCATTAAACGGCCGCCAATCGCCGCCGGAACGCGCAAACCACCGGCCAGCGTGGCAGCGTTTTCCCAGGTGCCGGTGGCTTCGTCACCATCTTGGAACGCTTTCACCACCGGGGCGCAGCCTTCTGATTGGGCGGCAACCATGCGTGGGCGCTGGCTGCCAATCCAGCCCAGCTGCTCCATTTCATCAAACGCTTTCCACATACCAATCAGACCGGTGCCGCCGCCTGTAGGGTAGATGATCACATCCGGTAGCTGCCAATCAAAGGCCGCAGCTAGTTCATACCCCATGATTTTCTTGCCCTCGACGCGATACGGTTCTTTCAGCGTGGAGACATCAAACCAGCCCCCTTCGGCGGCGGCTTCGCCCGCTTCCCGCCCCGCGTCGTTGATGAGGCCGTTGACCAGGTGCAAATCTGCCCCACTCATTTGCACTTCCATAATGTTGATCAGTGGGGCATCACTGGGCATGTAAACATGGGCCGTGACGCCAGCACGGGCAGCATAAGCGGCCAGAGCGCCGCCCGCGTTGCCTGCCGTGGGGATGACAAACTCTTTTGCCCCCAACTCCAATGCCCGGCTAACGGCCGTTGCCAGCCCCAATGCCTTAAAGCTGCCGGTCGGGTTTTGCCTTTCATCCTTCATGTACAGTTGGTTGAGGCCCAATGTGTTGCCCAGATTACCTAATTTGAGGATTGGCTTGCCCCCTTCGCCCAGCGTGATGCGGCAGTCGGGATCGCTGACGGGCAGTAACTCATGAAAACGCCACATGCTGGCCGGGCGGCGCATGATTTCATCACGGTCCAGTTCAGCGCGGGCCTTGTCTAGATCATAACGGGCCAACAGCGGCAGACCGGCGTCGCTCAGGCGGATGAGCTGATTGGCATCGTATGTTTGCTGGGTGAGGGAACATTCGAGGTGGGTTAGGTAAGTCATAGTTTGTCCGGGGGACCACAGGTTTGCTTATAAAAAACGCAGAGTCGCAAAGTACGCGGAGTTTACTGCGTAGTAAAAAGTCTCAGCGTCCCTTCGACAGTACTCAGGACAAGCCTCTGCGACTCTGCGGTGAATTAATCTGTGGCTAGAAATTCGTTTAGATAAAGGTAGAGGTTTGGGAACCGGGCTGGGTGGGAACGGCCGTTTCCTCCCCATTCAAAAAAGTACGCAGCGTTTGCCGGATTTGGCGTAAATCGGCCGGTTTGCGCAAAAAGCCAGCACAGCCAACAGTGAGAGCGGCCGTTTCCACCTGAACAGAATCGTGGGCGGTTAGGGCCACAATGGGAATGTGCTGCAAGGCAGGATGCTGCTTAATCCGTCGCGTTAGGTCCAGGCCATTCATTTCCCCCGGTAGATGTAAATCCATGAGAATAAGATCCGGTTGGTGCGTAACGGCCGTTTCCCAACCTGCGACCGCATCAAGAGCGACCAACAGTTGATGTCCCTCAGCGGCGACAACGCGCTGCACCAGCAAAACGTTGTTTGGATTATCTTCTACATACAGGATTTGTTTAGCCATCTTGGTACTCCTTTGAGGAAAAAAGACCACAGAAACGTAGGCAATCTTGGATTGCCGGGCGCGGAGAACTATTGGAGGGAAGTTGTGAAATCTGCGGTTTTAAGCAAATCACAAGAGAATTTCGAGTTAGAAAGCGTGGCATCTTGTGATTTACTTAAGTAAAAGCCAAATTCGAATTTGGTTAAATTCAAAATCTATTTGGCTTTTACCTATAACGTGCCCAACATTATAAAGAAAGGTACTGGATAGCGTAGCACGCCCTTTGTATTCAAGCTACAAATAGAAGCTATGCGGAATATAGATGTTGCCTATGGGCAAGGTGGAGATTGGTTAATCTTTAATCTCCAGTCTCCAATCTCATTGATGCTGGGCGCATGCGCTGGATGACAATCCAGGCCAGCCCCATAAAAACGGCGCTGAACAGAAAGAGCCAGCGATAGTTACTGTCTAAACTGTCTACCACCACACCGCCTAATGTTGGTCCCAAAACGGCCGCTAGCTGCGATGAAAAGTAGTACAAACCGGTGTATGCACCAATGCGTCGCTCGTCGCCATGATCATACACTAGCGGCAGGCTGTTGACGTTAACACAGGACCAAAAGATGCCCGCCAACACCAGAATGGCAATGAAGGTCACGGCATTTTGAATAAGAAAATAACCAATAAGCAGCAGCAATGTTAGCCCGGTTAAGCCAATGCGGATGGCCTGGCGACGGCCGTATTTCGTACCAATTAATCCGGCTGGAACCGCAAACAAAATGAAGCTGATGGTGATCGACCCGGCATAAATGGAGGCGGTTCCCGGAGAAATATCCAGGGTGAAGACGGCAAAAGAGGAAAGCCCAGCTTCCAGCGCGTTAAACCCCATGAACCAGAGCAAAATGCCCAACAGTACTAACAAACCACCCTTGTCGGGATTGCGCCAAACGGTTTGCAGGTTGGTCAGCACGCCAGGATCATCAGATTCTGCTTCAACGCTGATTTTTTCTGGCTCGCGCACGCCCAGCACAGCTACCAGCGCTGCAGCCAGCAGCAGAATGCCTCCGCCAATGAACGGTGCCATCCGCCCCAGCTCCGGGTCGATACCACTGAAATATTCAAACAAAGCCCCACCGCCAAAGAAGGCCAGCAGGCCACCCACACCGCCCATCAGGTTGATGATGCCGTTGGCCTTACTGCGATCATCTGGTTTATATAAATCGCCCAGCCAGGCAACGGTGGGTGAACGGAACAAAGCCATACCAAAGTTGGTGATGAGAATGAAGGCCGCGATGGCGACGGCCGTTTGGGCAAACGGTATCAGCGTAAACCCAACGAGGGCAATCGGCACCCCCAGCAGAATCCACGGCTTGCGCCGCCCAAAACGGTTCCAGGTGCGGTCGCTTTTGGCCCCTACCCACGGCTGCACAAACACATTGAGTAAGTTGTCCCAGGTCATGATGAAGAGGGCCAACGCCGGACCCAGGCCAAAGCCACGCACATCAGTTCCACCTTCAAAGGCGGGGTTGCCTGCCTGCAAAAAGATGGGAATGTACTGGTTAAAAATAGGCCAGATGATGCTAATGCCCAAAAAGCCAAAACCGACGATGATCGTTTTTTTATAGTTAAACGGCCGTTCTGCGGTAATCGTTGTCATGTTCACCCTTCCTGAAATGATGAGATAACCGAATCAGTGAGCAGAATGGTATACTACTTTTCAGCAAAACAAAACGTTGAATTTCGCATCACGTTTCACGCATCATTCAATTAGGTAAATTGCATGGAAATCAGGCAAATCGAGGCTTTTCTGGCCGTCATTCAAGAGGGAAGTTTTACCAATGCAGCTGCACATCTTAATTTAACGCAGCCTTCGCTGAGTGCCCGCATTCAACAGTTGGAGCAAAGCCTGGGTGGCGAACTGTTTTTCCGGGGGCAACGGCCGTTGGTGCTGACACCGTTGGGAGAACTGTTTCGCGATTATGCCGAACGGGCCTTAGCTATTTTGCAGGCAGGCCAGGAGGCGGTGCAGCGGGCACAGCAGGGGCAAATTGGCCGGGTGACGGTTTGCTGTCCCTTTTCCCTGGCGGCCTCGTTGATGCCAGAGGTGGTGAAGCAGTTTAGTCAAACGTATCCGCAGGCGGAGCTTTATTTGGAGACGGGGCATTCTGATTTTGCCATCGACCAACTGTTGGACGGCGTGGTAAATGTGGCGTTGGCGGCAGCATTTCCCCGCTATGCGGCGCAAACGCAAACGCTTTTACGGTTGCATGATGAAATGGTCGTTGCTGTGTCGCCCGCGCATGAGCTGGTGGGGGAAACTGCCGTATCCATCTCACAGCTTTGGCACTACCAGCCAATCATTATCCATTGGGGGCGAGCATTTGATGCCTACATCGCCAGCCTGCGCCAGATGAGTGGCGCAGAAGGGGCTGCCGTGCGGGTGCCCCTGGCTGCTGCTCTGCCGATGGCCCGCCAGCCGCAAACCATCACCTTTTTACCACGTCGGGTAACGGCCGTTTTTGGCCTGGTTGAACTGCCTGTACCGAAATTTAAATTTGACTGGGATGCTATCGTCGCTACCCGCCCCGGCAGAACGTTGACGCCGCTGGAGCAAGCCTTTGTGGATATGGTAACGGCCGTTTGGCACCAATCATCTTAGCGAGCCTGAATTTTGTTGACAAGCGCGATCTTGAGCCTTACAATCTAGACAGTCTAGCTAGTTGGTTTGGAAAAGGATTGAGAAATGATCACGTCATGGCAATTGCAGGAAGCAAAAAATAAATTAAGTCAGTTAGTAGATGAGGCAATGAAAACTGGTCCGCAACTGATTACGCGGCGAGGTATCGAAGTTGCAATTGTTCTTTCTGTGGAAGAATATCGTCACTTAACGGCCTCAAAAGAAAAATTGTCAGAATTTTTTCGTCAGTCACCACTTGTAGATGTGGAGCTTGACCTAGAGCGAGATAAAAGCCCGGTAAGAGACGTTTTTGTGCCATGAATTATCTACTCGATACTTGTGTAATCTCTGAATTGGTTGCGAAGAAACCGGATTCTCAAGTCTTAGCCTGGATAGATGGTTTGGCCGATGAACACGTTTTTTTAAGCGTGTTAACGGTCGGCGAGATTCAGCGAGGTATTTCTAAGCTTCCAGATTCAAACCGAAGAACCACCTTAGTTAACTGGCTAGAAACAGATTTGTTAGCTCGATTTAGTGGCAGATTATTAGATTTGGATGTGGCTGTTCTTTTAAAATGGGGTGAACTGACAGCACGGTTAGAGGGTGCCGGACGACCACTACCCGCTGTTGATTCACTCTTTGCGGCGCAAGCGTTGACCTATCAGATGAATTTTGTGACGCGTAACACCAAAGATTTTATAGATACAGGTGTCAATTTGGTAAACCCATGGCAAGCAGAAGAAACCGGCTAAAAAGTTGAATGTATTATGAAACCAGAACGAATTGAACCAGGACCAGGACAGGAATCGGTGTGGGATTATCCGCGACCACCCCGGCTGGAAGAAACCAGCAAGCACATTCAGATTGTGTTTAATGGCGTCACCATTGCCGATACGCGCCGCGCCTTACGTGTGCTAGAGACCAGCCACCCGCCCAACTACTACATTCCGCCGGAGGACATCAAGACGGAATATTTGGTGCCGCGCTTTAGTACGTCGCTGTGTGAATGGAAGGGGCAGGCGCATTATTACGGGCTGATGGTGGGCGACCAGCAGATTCCCGTGGCCGGATGGTATTACATCGAGCCGCGCCCGCCTTTTGAAGCGATTAAAATGCATGTCGCTTTTTATGCCGAACCGATGGATGCCTGCACGGTAGATGGGGAGCCGGTACGGCCACAACCGGGCAGTTTTTACGGCGGCTGGATTACCAAAGATGTGATGGGGCCTTTCAAAGGCGAGCCAGGCACGGATTTTTGGTAATTATGAACGAACAATTGCTTTTAGTTTTTCTGCTTTTCATTTATTTTTTGCTGGGGCATCAGCTACTGACATTGCTGCATGAATTGGGGCATACACTCCCACTGCTGCTTTTTAGCCAGGAGAAGGTAATGATTCAGCTAGGTAAAACGCCTACAACCTTTGATTGGTCATGGGGGCGACTTCAACTGAAGGTTCAACTCCCCAGCTTTTCTGGATTTTATCGATATGACAAAACAGGCGTTTCCTCTCACGTCCAACTATACTCTTTACTAGGCGGCCCATTGGTCTCGTTATTGCTAACAGGGGTTCTGGGGGGAGTGGCTGCTGTTTTGCATAATCAGCCCGAACCATCTGTTTGGCAAACTTTGGTAATTATTATGGCAGCCGATGCGCTGATGCAATTTGTAATGACGGCCGTTCCTCTAAAATACCCTGCTTGGTATGGCGTTTTGGCTGGCTGGCCCAGCGACGGCTATCAGATCAGGAATCTTCTGCGGCAATCAGTTCAAAAATAAAGGTACCATTACGGCCGTAAATCATCGTCACACCCGGATTTTGCAGCAGCGCGGCCGGGTCCATCTGCCCGCCGCGCGCCCCGATGAAAATATGGGTCATTCCCTGTTCGCGCAGCCAGTCGGCTGTTTGGGGGGCGCTCCAGTCTGAAATGGTCGCCATTTCCTCATTAAAAGATCGCACAAAATCAGCCAGCTCCCGCTTATAAATGTAATCTGCTGGCGGTGTGCTGCTTTGTCGTCCAGTGAGAGGCACAATCCAGGCTCCACCGTCGCTGCCAGACCAGGTATTGCCCAGCCAAAGCCAGCTATTTACGGCTACCATCGCCTCTTCAGGTAGGTTGTCATCTAGCCAGGCCAGCGCCTCGGCGTCTGCCGGTTGGGCCAATAACGTTTGCTCATTCAAAATGGTGATCTGCTGCTGGATGCCAAAAAGGGTAACGGCCGTTACCAACAGCACTAGCAGTAAAATCCCGGAAAATTGCAATGATTCCGGCTGCCGCCGCAGCCAGCGCCAAAACTGCGCACCCACGGTGCCCAAAACGAGTGCCAGCGGCAAGAAGGTGGTGATGTAGTAGCTGTTTAGATTGATCAGATTGATGCTAGGGAAACCCAAATAATCGCCAGAGAGTGCCAGCAGCAGCAACCCAGACCACAATGCTAAAACCAGGGGAACGGCCGTCCAGCTCGGCCGTCGCTGCCACAATCGTCGCCATAGCCAAATGATTAAGATCGGCAGCAGCAATCCGCCTGCCAGCCAAAGAAACAGGCGATCCCAGCCTGCGGTGTAGTAAGCCGTGGGAAAAGCGGTGTAGCCAGGTAATTGAGCCGTGATCGTTTGGCGCGGCGCACTGTTTTGCAGCAGGTAAATGAGCTGCGGAATGAGCAGGAGCAAACTTGAACCTGCGGCCAACCAAAGGAAACGGCCGTTTCGCCCCCGACTCAATAGCCAAACCAGCCCGGCAAACGGCACATAAAAAGCAAACACCCGAAAATGAATGAGGAAAAGTCCCGCGATTAGCAACGCAAGCAGCCACCACGTTTTGCGCCACCTGGCTGCTCCGCGCACCAACCGCCATGTCAGCCCCAATAAAACGGGCATCAGGAGCATGGCCGCGAGCTGCGTGTACCGTCCCCAGGTGGCATAGTACGCGGGAAAGAAGAGTGGAATCGCCACCAAAAACGCAGCGAGCAGCCCAGCACGGCGCTGCCGGGTGAGCAGCCAGCCACCAGCATAGATGGTCAGCGGCAGCAGGGCATTGAGCAGCTGCCCTAACCCCAGCAGCAGGCGGGGAATCGGCCAACCGCCCAGCAGCACCAGGCTGCTGCTGATGGTGTGGAAGCCAAAATGGTAGGGGAAGCGATCTACGGGTAGAAAGGGCGCATAGCCTGTTTGGGTAATGGTTTGGCCCGATTGGCTCATTACGGCCGTAATCACCCCATGCCGCACCGAATCCACCCACGGCGGAAACACAATGTCCCGCACCGCCAGCAGCCGCACCGCCAGCCCGACAGTCAGAAGGAGTAGAAGAAGGGTATGTTCTTTGTGCCAATTTTTGAGAGGGTGAAGGGATGATGGGGTGACAAGGTGAGGGGGTGACAAGGTAAAAGGGCGGTTAAGATAAAGGAGTAGCAGCCAGCCACCGACTACTAGAAACCATAATAGCCAACGGGTGAAGTGTCCGCCCAACAATGAAAAGAGATACCAGAGCAGGGGCCAGAGGGCCGTTCCCAAGGCCAACATTACGCCCAACTTTGCCATCGGATCGGGCAGCAGACGGCGGAATGGTTGTAATTGCAGCAGCAGTGCCCCTGGCAGCAGTAAAAAGAGCAGCGCCAGCAGCATCAAGGCTCCGTTTTGCCACAGGCGTTGACCGAGCAGGTGCAGCCCGTTGGCCCAGGTAAGTTGATAGCGGCTGGTGAAGTTTAGCTCCTGCACGGCCGTTTCAGGCGATTCGTCAGTTAGGGGGCCCGCTTCTAAAGCAAGCTCAGTGTCTTCCAGAAGATCGACCGTGTAGCCCCAGACCGTTACCCGATTGTCGTCGCTGCCGCTGAGGGTGAGTAGATACGGCCGTCCTGCTGAATCTGGTTGTACAGGAAAACGCAGCACAAATGGTTGGTTGTGTTTGACCTGGCGGGTAAGCAGCGACTGGGTGGCCAGTTGGTTGCCTTGCAAATCGGAGAGGGCGAGGGTGAAACGGCCGTTTTCTGCCGGATCAGGTTCGCCATTGCGCGCCAGCAATAATTCCATCTCGCGCAGGCCGTCGTGCTGGGCGGTGAAGCGGTAAGTGAGACGCACATCGCCAGCAGGGGCTGGTGGCACTGCGTTGAGCCGCCCTTGCACTACATCTTCGGCCAGAATCGGGCTGGTCATGGGGAGAAGGGTGAACGGCCGTTGCGGCTCACCCCACCAATCCCACAGCAGCACCAGCCCAATGCCCAGCAAAACCGCCAACCATTTCAGCCACCAACGCGCCTGCTTACGCTCAATCTCCAACCACAATCTCCGATGCGCAAAATCCCATAAAAGAAAAGGCCGCCCTTTCGAGCAGCCTGTCTTTTTCTAGTGGCGCCAAGTGGATTTGAACCACTGACCTAGGGCTTATGAGTCCCCCGCTCTGACCAACTGAGCTATGGCGCCAAAGCGAACGGAATTATAACCAACTCTGCCAGCCATGCCAAATTGGTTACCCCAACATGCGGAAGGGAATGGGCACAAAAATTAGCACAAAGATGATGAGCGTGGCGATCCCCAGCCAACGACGGCGGGGGTCTAACGGCGTGACATCATCCAGGGGTTCGGCGTGGACCCGGCCAAAGAAAAAGAGCAGCACAATCCAGATGCCCCAGGTGAAGGTATTGTCGATAAAGAACGAGACCAGGGCCAAAGAGCCCAAAGCCGCAATCACGGGGACAAACAGTCGTTTGGCTTTGGTGCCAATAAGCGAATAAACGATATGGCCGCCATCCAGCTGGCCTACAGGCATGAGGTTAAGCGCCGTCACCAGCAAACCCACCCAACCAGCCCAGGCTACCTGATTTAGGTAAACATCCGTGGTTTCACTCGGTAAAAATTGGCCCAGGGTCATAAATTTGGCCAAATAGTATAGAATCGAGTTGCCTTCCATTAACCCAACTGATGAAACTGGGCCGACGTCTGATGTAGCCAGACCATACAACAATAAGGGAACCGCAAAAAAGAGGCCTGCCAGCGGTCCAGCTACGCCAATATCAAATAAGGCGCGCTTGTTCTTAATCGGTGCTTTCATACGAATAACGGCCCCCATCGTGCCAATGGGGGAAATAATGGGCAGCGGAATAAAGTAGGGCAGCGTAACGGCGACCTTGTGGTAGCGAGCGGCAAAGTAATGACCTAATTCATGTGCGCCCAAAATGAGCATAATGCTCAGGCTAAAAGGCCAGCCGCGCCAAATTTGGAATGCTTGTTCGGGTGTTTCTGCGTAATAAAAGGAGGCGGTAGCTAGGGTGGCTAGCACAGTGGCGATGACCAGAAACAGGTTGATGCGCCAATCGGAGGCGGGTGGGTTGAATACCTGGGGAATGGCGACGATAGCAATACGGCCGTTATCCTCATCACGAATTGTGGGCGTAAACCCTTGCGCTTCAAATACTGCTCGTAGTTCATCAAAACAGTCGGCCGGATCAACCAAAAAACGGCCGCGATAACGCACAAACCCTTTGTGTGGCTCATCCAGCGTGGTATCGCCTACCACAAACAGATGGGCAATCCCTTGGCGCATAAATTCAACTTTTTCCAGGGAAACGACTGGCGGGGGTGCCGTGTACGGTGATGGCTGCATGGCTATTCTTGGCCAGTGGTTGGGGTATCGACCAGGTCGTCATCGTCATCCCCCCAGCTAATAATCCAGATACAAGCGCCAGCAACGAGAATGGTGACCACAATTAACCAAAACCATTGGCTACCTTGCAGACCCACATCCCGTGCTTCATACACCAGCAAAATCACCATGCCCAAGGCCAACACAAACCAGGCAGACAAATTTTGATGATTTATGATCCAATTTTTCAGACGGTCCATTGAATATTCCTATCCTCAAATTTTGTAGAACACACAGGTTGATTTCCTCAGATTAGACCACTTTTTATAAATTGGCTCTTCCAGAGAAAATTGCTCCAATCTTGGTAAGTTACAAAATGTTACCAAGCCTGATTATAAAGAAAAATTGAGTAATCAGGTAATGACCCAATTACTCAATTACAAAACATTCATTTCAAGTGCGACTCACTTCCGAAAGTGCATCACACCTTTTCGTACGATTACTCTTGTGCCGCAAGCCACTTTTCCAATTCCATGGCGGATCCCGCACCTTGCCCCACGGAGGTGGCAATTTGGCGGAAGTGTGCATCCTGGATTTCGCCAGCGGCATAGACGCCGGGCACGCTGGTGCGATACCGTTCATCGGAGATGACGTAACCTTCTTCATCCATAGCCAGCTGCCCTACCAGGAATTTGCTGTTGGGAAAGTGACCAATGAAGATGAAGACACCGTCCGTATCTAATTTTGTGGTTTCACCGGTCTTTACATTTTTAGTTTGTATGCCTTGCACCACACCGTTGCCCTGAATTTCTTCAATAACAGTATCCCAAACAAAGGAGATTTTTTCGTTGGCAAAGGCCCGTTTTTGTAGCGAGGTACCCGCACGCAGTTCGTCACGACGATGAATAACCTCTACCTTGTTGGCAAACTTTGTCAGGAAGATGCCTTCTTCCATCGCACTGTCACCGCCACCAACCACAACGACATCCTTCCCGCGAAAGAAAAAGCCATCACAGGTACCGCAATAGCTAACACCACGGCCAATAAATTCTTCTTCACCGGGCACGCCCAGGTGGCGAGGCGAAGCCCCGGCAGTGACGACAACGCCATCAGCCTGGTACTCATTGCCGTAGGTTTTAATGTAGAAAGGCGCTCCCTTGCTGAAATCGACTTCAACGACTTCGTCGTATTCAAAACGCGCGCCAAAATGCTCGGCCTGCTTTTGCATGACCTCGACTAATTCTGGGCCAGTAGGAGTTTTTTCCTCAGACCAAAATCCGGGGTAGTTTTCTACTTCGTGGGTAATGGCAATTTGCCCGCCGATTTGGGTACCAGCGATGACAAGCGGTTTTAATTGAGCCCGGGCCGTGTAGAGTGCAGCCGTTAGCCCTGCTGGACCCGATCCGATGATAATAACACGTTCTTTTTGCATGATATTTCATATACCTTCGATTGTTTATGATCTATATTCTTAAAAATAAAAGGGGGTCTCCCTCCGGTTTAGATGAGGGAATCCCCTTTTTTCTTACGTGCAAATCTTGATGTTTGGAGGACGAAACATTTAGGCAACGGCCGTTACTGGCAAGAAAATCATAAATGTGGTGCCTTCACCCACGGTGCTGTCCACCTCAATACGGCCGTTATGTTCCTCTACAATCTTTTGGGCCACAGATAACCCCAGCCCGCTACCCTCGGCGCTTTCGCTGCCAGGAATGCGGTAAAAGCGTTCAAACAGATGCTCCAGGTCTTCTGGTTCAATGCCAGGACCGGTATCTGCCACGTCGATTTGTACTTCATCTGCCTGACAACTGGCGCCGATAAGGATACGGCCGTTTTCCCGGTTATATTTTGTGGCGTTGCTAACCAAATTAAGCAGCACTTGTTTTAGCCGATCGGCGTCGCCGATAACGGCCGTTTTGCTGGCGATTGTGGGTAAATCTGGCGCTACCTGCACCACGATCTCAATATTTCTTGCAGCCGCTTGCGTCTGCGAAATGCTGATTACCTCGTCAATAACCTGCGGCACATCCAAAACTTCTCGCCGCAACCGCATACGGCCAGATTCCAATCGAGCAAAATCCAGAAAATCCCGCGTCATTTTTGAGAGCCGATTAGATTCCTTCTTGATCATGCCAACCAGTTCTCCCTGCTTTTCCTGGGGCATTTCGGGGCGAGACAACAGTTCGCTGGCGGCTGATATAGCCATCAGCGGCGTTTTCAACTCGTGCATGATTTCGGCAATCAGGTCGTTTTGACTGAACAAATGAACGTTCAAAATCGCAACGGCCGATTGTGAGGCCAACGCTTCCATTAAAGCCACATCCTGGTTGGTGTAATCGGCATCATCTTGTTTGTTGATAACTTCCAATGCGCCAATGACACCCTGCCCGGTGACCAGCGGCACGGCCAGCATAGAGCGGGTAACAAACTCCAGATTTTCATCGACATTGGCGTAAAAGCGTTCGTCGGTTTGCACATCTTCCAGAATGAGAGAACGGCTGTGGCGGACTACCCAGCCAGCAATGCTGTTGTCTAGTGGCACCACAATGTCTTGGGGTACTTCGCCTCGTGTGGAGGCCGCAAAATGAAGCTGGCCGGTGGAACGATCTACCAGCAGAATGGAGGCGGTTTCCGTTTGTGTTAGCTCAGTGGCTACATCCATGACTAGTGAAAGCAGCTCGTCTAGCCGCAAGGTTGAGCTGAGGCGTTGGCTGATCTGCAGCAGGCGGGCTAAATGTTCCGCCGAGATGACACTGACAGTGTCTTGCGTTTTAAGGTTCATCTCTTTCATAGGGCTGTTCACTTCTTGATGGCAAAAGGGGCTGCCAACAGCGGCAAAAGTTTTGCCACATCTTCCCGAAACAATAAGTCGGCTTCTCTATCTACATGGGTTGGGCCTAAGTTAACAATGATCAACTTGGCCCCAGCTTGCTTGGCCAGCAATGGCAAATCGCCTGCCGGGGCAGTTTCCAAAGATGAGCCAGCAACCAGCATTAAATCGCACTTTCTGGCTGCTTCCTGAGCCAGATGCATCATAATTGCTGGCAGCATTTCGCCAAATAATACCACGTTTGGTTTGAGGACGGCACCGCAGTTGGCGCAGGTGGGGACCAGGTTGTCTTGGATGAATTGTTGCCACATGGGGAAGGCATCTATTTGGGTGTGGCAGCCCTGGCAGGTGGCCCGGCTTAGGCTGCCATGAACTTCGAAAACGGTGTGGCTGCCAGCTTTGCTGTGCAGCAGATCGATGTTCTGGGTGATGGTGGCTCGCAAACGGCCGTTTGCTTCCAAATTGGCCAGGGCAAAGTGGGCCGGATTGGGTTGTGCCTGAAGGATAGTTTGGGCTAACGGCCGTATCCAATCAAAAAAAGCCTGGGGATTGTGCCGAAAAGCATAAATAGAAGCCACTTCCATGGGATCAACTTTTTGCCACACACCGGATTCTGGGCTGCGAAAGTCAGGGATGCCAGACGGAGTGCTGATACCGGCTCCGGTAAGCGCCACGGCATATTTTGCCTCGCGCAGCAAGGCAATGGCTCGGGCGACGGCAGGGGAAGGGGTCATAACAACAACTACGCTTTTATCAACTGCTGAGCAATCTGCCTGATCAGAATGGCAGCCTTGGCATGTGCGTTTAGCTGCACTAGCGGAATGCTTTTATTAACAGCCTGGTTCATTTCAGCGGGTGAGACAGGCAAAATGGCGGTCACGGGATGATTGAGAAATTTCTCTAGCGCCTCATGCGGAATGGCCATTTGGCCAGTGAAATCAAAAATAACAGCGCGAACCACGGTTTCTGGCGGTGAAATTTCATGCAGGTGCTCTAAGAGGTGGCGCGCATTGGCTAAAGCGACTCGCTCTGGACGCAAGCAAACGATGATTTGGTTTGCTCTAGTCAGAACCGCTTCAATGTTGGCCGTTAGTTGGTGGCCGCAGTCGATAATCAGATGATGATTGGGTTTGATGAGTGGTTGTAGTAAATTTTGAACTTGCTCTGGTTGCAAGCGAGGTGGCCCCTTGGTCAACTCGGTATGGGTTAAGAGCAGGTCTAAATCGTCAGTGTATTGGCTGAGTTCGTCTTGGATGATTTGGGACCATTTGGTTTCTGGTTGGGCCAAAACATTGTTGAGGCCGTGTTGGTGTTTTTGGCTCAGGTAAAGTGCTACGTGGCCTTGAACCAGATCGAGATCGAGCAAGATGGTGCTGCGCTTGTTGCTGGCCAAGCTGCTGGCCAAATTAATGGCCAAGGTTGTGGCCCCTGCGCCCCCTCTGGCCCCTAAAACGGCCGTTACACTGCCTTGCGCAGGAAAGGCCAACGTGGCGGCCAATGGGGCTTTGGTTTGGCCGCTCTCTTTTTCCTGAGATAGCGGTTTGTGTAGCTGCGTTTGAGCGGTGGCTTTGGGGGCGCGATTATCCAGAATTGTTTTAACACGCTCTACCAACTCATCTGGTTCTGTTGGTTTAGTAAGATAATCATCAGCGCCAGCGTTAAAACCAGCCAGCTTTTTATCGGCTTCATCAACGGCCGTAAACATGATAATGGGAATATCAGATAGTTTGGGGTTTGCGCGCAAGTGACGACACACTTCCCAACCATCCATTTCGGGCATCATGCCGTCTACCAACACAAGGTCTGGATTCTCCGATTCAGCCAATCGTAAGCCACGAAAACCAGAGCGAGCCCCCAGCACAACATACCCTTGCTGCTGCAAGACACGCTGAATAATATTCAGCGTCTCTGGATGGTCGTCTATAACTAAAATTTTATAGGCAATTGGTATTGTCATTGCTTATTCTCGATTAAACTGCCTGATCAAGCGAATCACATAGAGATTTTGAGACAGAAAGTATGATTTCTTGTGATTTTCCCAAGTAAAAGCTGAATTTCAGATCGATAACCTTCAAACTCTTTTTAGCTTTTACATAAGAGTTCCCTAACTACTATACAGTTGCTCTGGATAATAGTCACTATGACTTAGGTTGACATGCCCTGAAAAATTTGTGAAATTGGGGCAATTTATATCATACTGGAGGCCAGGGATAATGACGGCCAGGGCCGGGTGAAGCGAAGTATCCCTGACTTAAAACGCGCATAACCCGTTTTTGTAATGCTTCCAATTCAATTTGTGAAAGTAATGATTGTAATTCAGATCGTAAACCCGCTTCATTGGTAGCCAGTTTATCGCTGAATTTTTCTACATCAGCCAACAGCTTTGGCGGAATTGGCTCGCCGGCAAATTCCCAAACAACGGTACGCAGCTTGTGCTCAGTATGGAAACAGATGCCGTGATCAATTAACCACAAACGATCCTGCCCCTCTTTTTCTTCCAACAAGACATGCCCTGCTTTACGGTCTGCATTGTTAATGATGATGTCTAGCAGAACGGTTTTTTGCAGCGCTTCTTTAAAAAGAGGCTCTCCTTCAAAGGTGAAGTAATGAGCTTCTGGATCGTGGGGAATAAAAAGTTGTACAGAGCCTGTGCCGTGTTCTCCCTCACGCAGTACGGTTGGCGGAATCAGGTGCCATTCCAGCGCATGGCTCACTAAAAATGCAGCACGCTCCCGTTGACATAAAGTGCCTTGGGTAAAATCCCACAACGGCCGTTCGCCCCGGCGCGGTTTATAAACGGCGCGAATATCTATAAGAGTGTGTGGTGTGAGATGGGGCAATGTTTCCTGAACGGCCGTATTCGGGCAAATATCTACCAGGAACGAATAATTTGAACTCCATGGCAGCACACCTTTAACATCTAAGGTGCCAACCTGTAACAGTTGGAGCCAATCTGCCGTGCTTAACTCGTGTCGTGCCATCTCAACTGTTGTAAATACCTATGGTGCTTACCATACAAAATTAGTACGCATGCCCATTGCGATGCGGGCAAAAATGACCTGTCGGATCGATTGGTTTGCCGCAGTTACCGCAAATTGGCCGACCTGCTTTCACCACATCATAAGCGTGTTGTACCAGTGCCTGAACCTGAGATCGTGAAACCCAGTAACTAACCACGTTTGGCTCTTCATCCTCGGCAACCAGCTCATAAGCGACCAGCACTACCTGATTGCTGTCTTCATTGTACCCAATACCAATGTTGCCCACGCGAAACAGGGATTCAATCGGTTCGCGCAGCCGCATATCGGTCCATACCGGTGCCTCGTTTTCTGACTCTGGATACTTTTGTGCCAGTTCCTGAATAAGGGCATCGAAGCTTTCGGCCAACATGCGTGCCTGTTCTTTTTCAATGGTGAGCGAGATGGTTTGGGAGCCTCGGCTGCCTTGCAAATAGAATGTGCGCTCTCCAGGAGGCCCAATGGTGCCTACGGTAATTTGTGAAACCGGGTTTAGTTCAATGTGGCTAGCCATAAGATTAAGATTCTCTATACTTTTCGTCGGTGCTTTTTGCCCCGCGGTCGCTGTTTGGGGAAACGGACGTATCAGCAGGATCCGCTTTTGCTGTTTCTGCCGGTTTCTCATCTTTTTTTTCTGGTGGCGGTGGTGATTTTAGTGGTCCATCATCATTAATGCGCCCCACGCGTACCACGCCATTTTTGGCCAGGTGCAACATGCTGACAGACGCTGGCGACACAATGATGCGTTGAAAAAGATCGATGTGAACGCCCAGGTAATGGGACAAAACCAATTTGATCAGATCCGCGTGCGAAACAACCACAATGATATCTTTGTCGTCGTGGGTTTGGGCCAATGTTTCAATGGCATTCACGCCGCGCGTTTGTACCCCACGCAAGGTATCGCCACCAGGGAATTGCATCCGACTGGGATAGAACTGAACGGTGAACCATTTCTTCTTCTTCGCCAGCTTCTTGATTTTTTTACCTTCCCACTTTCCGTAACGCACCTCTCCGATGTCATCCAGATAATTGACGGGCAGGTTTTGAGAATGGGCTATAAAATCGGCCGTTTCCCGGCAGCGCAGCACGGGGCTGCTGTAAATTGCTTTGAGGGGCAGTAAGGCCAACCGTTCGGCGGCATTTGCGGCTTGCTGACGGCCGTTTTCATTCAGATGAATTCCTTCTATCCAGCCAGCCAGACGGTGTTTTTTGACCCAATCGTTTTCACCATGTCGCACAAGAAGTATGGTTGTCATACGTGAATAATAGCACAACTGGTAAACGGACGAAATAGAAAACCAACTTACCAGTTGTGCTTTAGATTTAGGAAGGTTATTTGCAAATCGTTTAGTTGCGCTGCACTGAACTTAGTAAGTCAGGCGGCATAACGGGGTTGAAGCTCAGCGAATTACAGACTCTGGTGTCGCTTTCTTCAATTTCTGCTGCGTCAGCCGTTCCGGTGAAGGCAGCATATTGGCCCAGGCCAAAATAAGCGGCCATCACATTGCAGGCTACCGGCGCTGCCCACTGCGACCCTTCTCCACCGTGGTACAAAAAGGCGGTTACCACAATCTCTGGCTCATCAAACGGTGCATAGCCGACGTACCAAGAATGCGTGGGCAAAATACGCCGATTTAAGATGTCATCAAAGCTGCACCAGCCTTTCTCGATGGCGATGTTGTCGCAAAACTCGGCCGTTCCTGTTTTACCAGCAGTTGTTATGCCAAACGGCTCCAGCCAATCCACATAGGTGGCTCCTGTGTAAAAGGTCTCCTCATCAATAAAGGTATTTACCAGGCGCATCCCCTCGGCAATGGTTGCCAAATGTTCCCGATCGACATCGACTGCGTTAATCACTTCTGGCTGGTAAATATAGTCACCATTGGCGTCGAAGCGCACATTAAGGGAGGGATCGTCCAATGGGTTGCCGTTTGCGTCTGTCAGGATGGTACGGCCGTCTGCCCCCAACCGCGCCCGCGCCACAATCTGACTATCATCATCCACAAACACAACATTGCCCTCGGTATCTGTCATGTGATGAATAATTGAAGGACGATACAAAAAGCCGCCATTGGCCACCACGGCAGCCATTTGGGCCACCTGCATTGGTGAAGCAGTTAGAAAGCCCTGGCCAATACCCATGTTGTAATCATCACCCGTTGACCACGGTTCCCCGTAAACCCGCGCCTTCCAACCGCGATCTGGTGGCAAATCACCTGCCGCTTCCAAAGGCAGCTCAATCCCTTGCACCCGGCCAAAGCCAAACTGGGACGCATAACGTGAGAGGGTATTAATGCCCAATCCTTCTACAAACTCCCCGTCCTGGTCAAAGCCGCCGCTAATTTTATAGTAATAAATATCACAGGAGTTGGCCAGCCCGGTGATGGCATTCATTAAGCCGTGGCCTTCGCGGAACCAACAAACAAAAAGCTGATCAGGACGACCGGGATCGTTTTCGGCAAAGCGATTGCGAATAACAATTTCCCCGGAACCCAGAATAAGACGAGAAGCAGTTACCGTTCCTTCCTGAAGAGATGCAGATCCTGGCACAATTTTAAAGGTGGACCCTGGTGGATAAATGCTGCTCACTGCGTGATTCACAAACGGTTGGTACACATTGCGTTCTTGTCCCAGGTAATAATCCACAGGCACTTCCGATTGGAAGCGGTTATTGTCGAAGCTAGGTAAGCTGACCATCGCCAAAACTTCCCCCGTTTGCGGGTTTAGCACCACCACCGCCCCTTGCTGCACCTCCACAAATGATTCCTGCCCGGTAATTGGGTCTCGTGAAGGCACAAGTTCACGCTGCTCCATTGCCTGGCGCAAGATTTCTGTGGCGATGATTTGCAAATCAATATCCAGGGTGAGGTGCAAATTCAGCCCGGCGACGGGATCTATCTCGGAACCAATTTGGCGCAGCTCGCGTCCTGTCCAGTCTACCTCAATTTGGCGCTCCCCTTTGGTCCCAGCCAGCTCGATTTCCATGGAAGATTCCAGCCCGGCCCAACCCACGCGATCATCACGCTGATAGCCTAGCCCTAAGTTAAGCCAATTTTCGTTGGGCAATGGTCCCATAAAGCCGATGATGGGTGCAGTGTATTCGGCCGTGGGATAGTAGCGTAATGGCTCCGGAAGGACACGGACACCAGGCAAAAAGATGCTTTCTTGCTCAATGGTGTAAGCCTCGGTGATGGGAATCCCTGAAGTGATGACAGCAGGAATATATTGCAGTGGGGCATTAATCCGCACAATTTCGGCAATGCTGTCTGGCAGCTGTGGTACCACACCCGCCTGATCCAACGTTGCCTCGCCAGAGACGCCATAGATTTCTGCCAGGCGTGAATAGGTTTCCACCAGTTCAGGATTGGCTGCTTCGACGAGCGCACGCTGCTCAATGGTGTTGGTTACTGGGACGCCAGTCAGCAGCGAAAGACGCTCATAGATAGCCTGGAGTTCGTTTTCATCATCGGGCAAAAAGGTGGGGGTGATGGTGACGTTGAAGCTGGGAATGTTGATCGCTAGCGGGTCGCCATCGCGATCAAAGATAACGCCACGGGGGGCATCGTTGCGCAAAATGGCAAATTGATTTTCCTGAGCCAGCGCTTGAAGATTGCCCCCTTCAGTCTGCTGAATCCAGTAGACTCGGTAGAGTAGCAGACCTAAAATAGCCACAACAACAATTCGAAAGAAAAAGAGACGGCCGCGCAGGCCAAAATCTTCTTTTTCTAGCTCTTCTAAATCTTCTACACGATCCCAACCCATTCGTGACATAGTTTTTTCCTCAGAAATCTAAAGCTGTACTCGACGCGGCCGTACGGTCCGGTCGATTAGGTAAAACAGCCAATAGATCGGCAAGATAGCCAGAATGTGAAGCAATAGGATGTTTGGCAAAATAATGATGCTTTGGAAGTCGGCAATGGTGCCAAACAAGCGCAGCAGCACAATCTCTACGATAAAGCTGATCACGGTTGCCAGGCCAGCCAGCGCCACAGGCAGCAGCAGTCGGCTGGTAGGCAGTGCCTGGGTTGTCCAGATAACGGCCGTAATCGCCACCATAAACGCCAACGACGACACGCCCACTGGCGAAATCGAGAATAGATCTGTGAACACACCGGCAAAAAATGCCCAAACAGCCCCTTCTTCAACGCCATAAAGCAGCCCCCAGGCCAAAGCCACGAGAAAGGCGAGTTGTGGTGTGGTGCCAAAAATGGGGAAATGGGGCAGAACGGCCGTTTCCACCAAGCCCAACACAAGCATCAACGGAATTGCTAGATAAATAGAAACAGTCATCTAATTCTCTGTTGGACTCTCAAATACAGAGGTGTCGATCGGGTTAAAATCTATGATGACAAACACAATTTCCATGGTGTCAAAATCTGTGGCC
>JBNKLQ010000087.1:0-21180 GCA_050292445.1 Promineifilaceae bacterium (SeqCode)
AACCAGCAGCGCAGGCAGTGCCACTGTGGGCGATCGTCGTCTGTATTGGAGTGGAGATTTAACCGTAGTCGAATCGGTGACGCTCACCCTGGTACTCACGCGGGAAATGACGGCCGTTCCACAGCAAGTTGCCGTCACCGCCTTGATAGATGATGGGGTCACCTCACCGGCATTTTTTACTCAGTGGGAGCAGCTGCCTGTCTACACACAATATTTCCCAATCGTTTGGCACGTAAAAAATCCGTGAGTATGCTTCTTAAACAGTCCCAAAGACCCATACGCATGCCCTATACAAAATCAGACGAATCAGATATGATCTAGCCATTGCGGAATTCGAGAAACCTTAAGAGGCAAAGATGCTGAATAACACAATGCAAGATAATGTAAAAATAGCTTATGTGGAAGATGAGCCAAGTATTGCGCAGCTGCTTGTAAGTGGATTAGGGTTGTTTGGCATCGAAGTAAAGCCTGTCTTCATGAGCGCCGAGGATTTACTAAACAAAGTCGAAGGTCCCGAACTGGCCGAAGTGGATCTGTTTTTCTTTGATATTCGCTTGCCAAAGATGACGGGCATGGAGTTGGCTAACAAATTACGCGAGCATGGAGAGGAACGGCCGTTTGTCCTCGTGAGTGCCTGGCCTGCCCCTGCTGCAGAAGATCTACAAAAACTTGGTGCCGAGTTCCTACCCAAGCCCTTCGACTTCCCCGACGTTATTCAAACCATCCAAAAGCTGACAAAACAAAACGGGCAATAATCAATATTCAGTAAAAACAAATTGCAGGTGACAAGTTGCCAGTGGCAAGAAGAAAAGAAAGCCACCCGCAACTTGTTTTTTTCTTATCTCGCTTCTTTACGCCAAACCAGATGACACATCTGCTAAACGCGCCCCGGTGAGCTTACGCAAATCAGCGGGAGCCAGCTTGATTTGGCTGCCACGCTCCCCAGCACTCACAAAAACTTGCGCTTGTTCCAGCGCCAACTCATCCAGATAGATGGTAAACCCCTTGTTAATCAGCGCCAACGGCGAAATACCGCCAACCTGTAAACCTGTCATCTTTTCGGCTTGCTGGTGAGTGGCCATCTTCAACTTTTTGACCTTGTTAAGCTTGGCCAGCTTTTTCAGGTCTAGTTGGCGATTGGCTGGGATGACGACGAGAAGAGGCTTTCTGGAAGAACGGCCGTCTTGCGGCGCAGCCACCACCAATGTTTTAAATACCTGCTCCGGTGGCACATCTAGCTGCAATGCAATTTTCTCCGCATCTCGCTCACTGGCATCATAGGAAACAGCTTCATAGGAAACTTTTTTACCCTCCAGCAAACGCATCGCCAACGTTTTATTCACGGCCATCTTCCTACTTCCCTGGCAAATATCCCAACTCACGCATGGCATTACGCAGAGGTGAATCATCTGTCAGCACCATGGCACCGGCCCGCCATTGACCACGCCCACCCATAAAAAGATAGCGCTGGTCGGCATGCGTACCATCCAATGGAATTAGTAATTGAGTAATGCCATTCATGCGTATCCGGGTATTAAAAGAGATGTCTTGCCCATAGTACGACTCAATCACCAATTCCTCTTCCGCATAACGGCGCAATGTATCATCTGACAGGCCAATAGAAACCAAAGCGTTGTTATCGAAGCCATTGGCAAAAGTTTCGGTCAAGGCTTGAGACAGTTCAGTGAATCCAGGCGCGCCGGGCTGAAGCTCAATTGTCTGGCCATACTCCCGCACCACAATGCGCGTTGGCTGGAAAGTGGGCTGAACTGGGAGAAACCAAAAAATGTTGCCCGTGTTTAAAGCATTGATTGCCCAGAAAATCAGAAGAAAGGCGAAAACCAAAATAAGCAATGGCTCGCGCAATTTAAATTTCGGTAAAGTTTCCATATAAATTATAATCCTTTAGTAGTTTAACCGAGCAACAACGATTCCTTAATAAATACAAAACAGGTTTAAACTACAAAATATTGGCGTTGTGTCAAAGTGAGCAAATTGCTTTTCTCAGAATTCCAACAACTTTTTCGCATTTACTCAGGTAATCAGCCAAATCGTTTCGGATTTTCCGCAAAAACGCATTGCAGACTACATAAATTGGTACTCTTTCCTTAAAATAGGCCATTAATCATTACAAAAAACGGCCTATAATAGGAGTATGAGGAGACTTGTTAAATGAGCATTACAACCCCAGATTGGGTGAAGGACGCTGTATTCTACCAAATATTTCCTGATCGTTTTGCTAAGAGCGGCCGTTTTAGCCAAAATGGCTACTTACCCAAACCAAGCAATCTTCAGCCTTGGGGGTCCACGCCAACGTTTCATGGATTTCAGGGGGGTGATTTACTCGGCGTTACGGAAAAATTACCCTACTTGCAAGATTTAGGCATCAATGCCATTTATCTAAATCCTATCTTTGCATCTGCTTCCAATCATCGTTACCACACGCACGATTATTATCATGTCGATCCGATCTTGGGTGGGAATGAAGCATTGGCCCTACTACTGGATGAAGCGCATAAACGCAACATACGAATGATCCTGGATGGGGTTTTTAATCACGCCAGCCGGGGCTTTTTTCAATTTAATCATTTAATGGAATGCGGTCAGGAATCGCCTTACACTGATTGGTTTAATGTTCATGGCTGGCCCGTGAACGCCTTTCGTGAAGACCAATCGCCCAATTTTGATGCCTGGTGGGGTATTCCTTCGCTGCCAAAGTTCAACACCAACACACCTGCTGTTCGTGAGTTTCTGTGGCGTGTGGCCACCTATTGGCTTAAGCAAGGGATCGATGGCTGGCGGTTGGACGTGCCGAATGAAATTGATGATGATGATTTTTGGCGTGAATTTCGTCGCCGTTGCAAGAGTGTCAATTCCGATGCCTACATTGTGGGCGAGTTGTGGGGTGAGGCCACTCGTTGGCTACAAGGCGATCAGTTTGATGGCCAGATGAACTATTTATTTACCCGAGCAGCCCTTGGGTATTTCTCTGGTCACAACATGGACCAAACAGACACGGTACGAATGGGGTATGGGTATATTCAGCCTCTAAACGCCACGCAGTTTGCGACAGAGCTAGACCGTGTGTTCAACAAATTGTATGACCCGGAAATTGTTCTGTCGCAAATGAATATGCTGGGCAGCCACGACACCCCCCGCACGCTGACAATCGCCCGGCATGACAAAACGGCTCTGCGGCTCATGTATCTGTGCCAGATGACGGTGCCGGGTGCGCCAAACATCTACTATGGCGATGAAATTGGTATGTCTGGTGCCCATGACCCATACTGTCGCGGCGCATTTCCCTGGCACGATGAAGGCAGCTGGGATACGACGCTCCTTGAAGACATCAAACAATTTATCCAGTTAAGGCATGAGTTCCCGGTGTTGCGTCGGGGCAATTTTAGCATTATGTATGCCAATGAATGTGTGATTGTTTATCAGCGGAAGTACCGGGGGCAAACGGCCGTTATCGCCTTTAACCTGGGTGAACAAGAAGAATTAATCATTGCCCCGCCTGGCTTTGCGCTACATCTAGAGGAACAATTGAATCCCAATGGACAACCATTTACGGCCAATTCCACCATGACGTTGCCGCCAAGAAACGGCCGTGTCTGGATTGACGACCTTCAGTAAATTGGTTCTTCACTTTTTGCGTATCCTTAACGGCGTTATTGTTTGAGAATCGCTATTATTTGAAGATACTGGTTTTCTGTTCAGGTAAATATGTTTAGTTCTGCACAATTTTGCTGGGAAACGGCCGTTTACTTGAACCAAACTGCGGCACCGTTTAATATAGACGTTAATCCAGAAAGTAAGCTGCCATCGTTTTACTTAAGCAGTCGGCTTATAAAGAGTCTTTAATCCGTCATACACGCCGCAAACATGTAACCGGTTTCCTAAATAAAAAGGTAGACACCCTATGAGTAATGCCTCCGTAAGAACGCCAGTTGATCCCAAAGATGCCTACATTCTTGTTGTTGAAGATAATGTTTCTAACTTTGTTCTAATTGCCCGCCTGCTCGCATTTATGGGCGTGCAAAAATGTGAATGGAAAACAACCGGCTGGGGTGTTGTGGATTTTGCCAACACAATGTCTCGCGTCGATTTAATCCTCATGGACCTACGCTTACCTCATGAAGATGGCTACGAAGCCCTCAAGCAAATTCGCACCGATCCCCATTTGCAAAACACATTGGTTGTAGTGGTTACCGCCCACGGCAGCAGCGTCGAGATGCAAAAAGCGCGCGAAGCTGGTTTTGATGGCTTCCTGTCTAAACCATTAGATGCGGACCGTTTCCCAGAGCAAATCAAGCAAATCTTAAGCGGAGAGTCTGTGTGGGACTTGGGAATCTAGGTCCATTATGTTTGCCCCGGCCAATCTTCTTAAAATCAAAACGGATGACATAGAAATTCAGCGCAAAGGTGCACTGCTGCAAGGTCTGGTTGTCGCCTTAATCGGCCTAAGCGTTATCCGCGCAGTTTTAGAGATTTTCCAACCAGTTGAAATTACGCCTCAGGCTGCAACCGGCCAAATCTTCACCTCTGTTTTGTTCGGTCTGCTTTGCCTGTGGGTGATCCGAACGGGCAACATTCGCCTTGCGTCGCATCTCTTTTTTAGCGTTCTCAATACGATTTTTTTTGTTCTCCTAATCACAACCTCCAGAAATTTATTTTTCCCTTACTTGATGCTGATTTCTGTTGTAGCAATTGCCACGTTAGATTCGGTTCGTGCCTCGGTGTTATACAGCATCATCACCCTTGCATCGGTTATTTCGTTTTTTCTCATAGCAAATGCACTCCCACTTGTGGCAGTCGTAGAATTTACGATCACCTGCTTAGGCATCAGCTTAGTTTCCTGGGCCACATCCGATTATCTACAATCGGCATTACGCAACTCCAAAACGCTGGCCGGGGAACTGCTCAACCAAAGTAATTTGCTCCAGCGGCGGGCACAACAGCTGCAATTTAGTGCAGAAATTGCTGAGAAGGGTAGCAGTTCTCTAGATTTAGCCCAACTTTTGCGGGAAACGGCCGTTCTCCTCAAATCGCAGTTTAGCTTTTACCACGTCTCTATCTTCCTCACCGATTCCAGTAGAACCGCGCTACATTTGCGCGAAGTAGCCACGGACGTCCATATTGATTTGATCAATTTGCAATATGAGCTACCTATTGATAACCATTCTATAGTGGGCTGGGTGGGATTGCATCGCAAGCCACGTGTGGTCGATGATGTAGAAACCGACGAGGCATACAAAGAGGAGCCGTTTTTGCCCCACACCCGTACCGAATTGGCCCTGCCCTTGGTTGCTCGTGGAGAATTACTGGGAGTGCTCGATGTTCAGGGAGACCAGCCAAACATCTTTGCTCAAGAAGATATTGCCATTTTGCAAATTATCGCCAACCAGATTGCTATCAACATCGACAACGCCCGACTATTCGCTAAAACCGAATCTCGCCTCAACGAAACGCGTATTTTGTATGAATTTAACACCCTTCTTTCGAGCACTTTGGATGTAGGCGAGCTACACCGACGGGCAGCACGTGCCTTAACTACCTGGTTGCATGCCTCCCGCTGCATTATCTATTCCTGGGATACAGAAGAAGACACTGTGACCGCGCAAGTTGACTTTATATACGACCTGGTAGCTGGTTCCATTGACCAATATCTGCTTGATTTACCCACGTATGATCTGGCTGATTTTCCCGAGATGCACAAAGTGCTGAAAGCTGGGCAGCCGAAAGTATGGCGTTTGGAAGATGATCAGCTTGACGAGGCTGAACGACAACGTCTGGAGGAGATTCAGCTGCACAGCTATTTGGATATTCCCCTGGCACGGGGTAGAGATTCGTTAGGATTGATGCGTCTGTACCGCACGCAATCACAAGGTACGTTTACCGACAGTGAAATTCAACTGGCTCAGGCGATGGGGAATGAAACGGCCGTTTCCCTGACCAATGCCACGCTCACGTCAGAATCACAAGCCAGGGTTGCCCAACTTAGTTCCTTAAACCGGCTCAGTTTGGCCTTGTCAGAAGCCCCCAACCTGGAACAGGTTTATAAATCCACACGCCGCGAAATCTTTTCGCTCATAGAGGCCACCGGTTTAGCTATTTTCTTGCTGGACGAAGATCGGACACACCTCAATTGGCTTTATCTATATGATTATGGCGAAGAAGTAGATCTGTCCAACATCCCGCCGCTTACCCTGGATTCAGGTTTTAGTGGACACGTCGTACGCTCCCGTTCATTACTTCATATTCAATCCACCCCGGAAAATCGGGCCAAATTTAATTCTTTTCAGGTAGGCAGCGATGATGATACTTACGAATTTTGGCTGGGTTTGCCGCTCATTGTGGCCAACGAGCTAATTGGCGTGGTCTCACTGCAAAACCTGGAGCCGTTTAGTGACAGAGATATTGAATTACTGACAACAATTGCCGGAGCATTGGCTATTGCTGTGAACAACCTGCTGCAGCTAGAAGCTGTGCAAAAAGCACTCGATATTCAGTTCCAACAGCGCCTGCAAATGCAAACGGCCGCTGAGGTTGCGGCAGCTGCAACAACGGTTTTGGAACAAGAAGCGCTGGCCCAAGGGGCAGTAGAGCTTATTAAAGACCGGTTTGAGCTGTACTATGTAGGATTATTCCTGGTGGAAGATGATTATGCCGTGCTAAAGGCAGGCACCGGCGAGGCTGGTGAAGCACAGTTGGCTGCCAAGCGGCAGCTGCAAGTTGGCGGACAATCCCTGATTGGTGGGGCCACCAATGATGGCAAACCCCGCATCACCCAAGATGTCACGACCGATCCGGAATGGTTGCCCAATCCACATTTGCCAGACACCCGGTCAGAATTGGCTCTGCCCTTGCGGGTACGGGAACATACGATTGGCGCACTAACGGTACAAAGCACCACACCCAACTTATTCTCTGAGGATCTGATTGGGGCACTGCAAATTATGGGCGACCAGCTTGCGGTTGCCATTCAAAACGCCCAGCTTTTGGCCAATGCAGAGTCACGCGTTAAACGACAGGCATTCTTAAATGAGATTAGTACCCAACTGCACCAATCAGCCGATGTAGAAACAATTGTAGGCATTGGCCTGCGCGCCTTATCCAAACAGCTAAACGGAACGGCCGTCGAGCTTCAGCTTGGCCGGAAAACAGAGACATCATGACACAGGCAGATCAAATAGACAGCCCAGACCAACCGAATACTTCTGCTTTTTTAGACACCAGCTTGCCCAACGTGGCCCGCATTTTTGACTATCTGGTGGGTGGCACGGCCAATTTTGAAGTAGACCGTCAGGCCGCGCACGAGATGCTTAAAATGATGCCCTCTCTACGCAAGTGGGTGCGGCTGCGGCGCGCCTTTATTCAAGAAGCTGCCCAGCTTTTGCGCCAGGAAGGGTTTACCCAATTTCTGGACATTGCCTCCGGGATGCCATCTGATGACCACCTGCACACCATCGTTTCCGACAGGCGGATTGTGTATAGCGATGTCAATCCTGTAGCAGTGAGTTACGGCCGTAGTCTGTTCAGTAATCATGAGGATATTGCCTACATTCGGGGAAACGCCCTGGAACCTGAATCCATTCTAATGGCACCCGAGGTGCTCAAACTGATTCATTTAAATGAACCAGTTGCAATTGGACTAAATGGTATTCAGCTATTTATGCTCCCTGAGCAAATGCAGCGCTTAGCCCAAGCACTCTTCGAATGGGCACCTGATGGCTCCAAACTGTTCCTGGTTTTTCAAACACATGGCGAAATGGAGAATCCCAAAGGGTATTATGAATTTTTAGAATTATGCCGCAGGGCCAATTTGCCAATTCGTTTAAACACACTGGAAGAATCCGTGGAAGTCCTCAAGCCGTGGCATCCCAGCTTAGTAGAACCAATCACCCAGTTCTTGGGGTTGCCCGCAGATTTCATTACCGAAGACGACCGCTCCGGCATCGACATGGCTTTTTATGCTGCCTTTTTTTTGAAGCAAGAATTTGCAGCCAATTAAACAATGCAAGAAAAAAAGCAAGCGCAAGACACAGCAACCGTTTGGGGCATTGAGCCAATCGCATTAGAAACGGCTCTCTACAACGCCTTCATTCGGCACGCCATCGATAATCGTGGGGTGCTTACTTCGCCACGGCGTGGGCGTCAAGTGGCCAGCCAAATTTCATCTTTGGTGCAGCAGTACCTGGCATTTGAGGCGAATGAGTCAGACATTACAACCGCAGCCACCCAGCTAGCCGAACAAGGCATGGCCATGGTCACAGCGACGCAAATGATGCGCATTCTGCATCGCTCTGAGCCAAATTTGCTGGATACGGCCGTTGCCCGCCGCCTCAATGATTTCCAACTTCTTTTTCTAGAAAAGATAGCCAATGCCCGCGAAATTGTGCAGCAGCGCTTTCAGGAAACTGCCCAAGCGGCCTTGCAGCGCGCCCTGCACACTCAGCTGGAACAACAAATCTCACTGCATGAGGTCCAAAAACAGCGTAACGACAACTTAAACCAGATTTTGTATTTGAATGCACGCTTAAGCCAGGCAAATGATGAAGCCACCCTCCTGAGCGAAGCCGTTTCCGGCATCTGTCGGGCGTTAGATATTACGGACGTCACCTTATTTGAAGCCCTAGACCAACCGGATGTCTGGCGCGTCATCACTACCACAGCGCCTTACCTAGATCAGGGTGACAATGCGCCAGCCAAGACCGCCGACCTGCTGGCTGCCGCGCTTGGCAAAGATGGTGAAATGATACGTGCTTACCAATCTGAAGATGGCGAGAGTGGCATCTCCGTGGGCATTATTTTGCGCGTTGGGCAACAGCTCTTGGGCGCAATGGTAGCCAATCACAATAACCTGGCCACCGAAAGTTACGAAGAATATCTCATTTTGGTTCGTACCTTTGCCCAAAATCTAGCAGCCCTTTGGCACAATCTCTACCTGCTCAACGAAACCCAGCAGCGCGCCCACGAGCTGGAGATTTTGCACGGCCGTTATTTGGATAGCATCTGGAACACGCCAGAAGCTATTTTGCAAGCCCGTGCCGACGACAGCAGCCTGAATATCGTGCGTGAGGTCACGGAGCAAACAACCCCAGTATCATACGAAGCATCGGCTGGCTATCCCTTGCAAATTGGCGACAATAGCTTTGGCCACGTCCACATTCCTGGCCTGGAAAGTTTGTCCCAAGAGGAACGCGTCTTTGCCCAAGACCTGATTCGCGAGATGGGCAGCGCCCTTAACAATGCTCAGTTCGTGCAAACGACGCGAGCCTATTCCAATCAGCTGCGCCTGGCGGCTGAAGTCTCCCGGGCAGCCAGCACTATTCTGGACCGCGATCAGCTTATTCAGGAAGTGGTAGAACTGATTCGCTCCCGCTTTAATTTGTATTACGTTGGCCTGTTTTTGGTGGATGAAAAGGCGAATACGGCCGTTCTTCGTGCGGGTACTGGCGAAGCCGGTCGCCTGCAAATCGAACTAAAACACAGCCAGGAAATTGGGGGCGGCTCCATGATTGGGACGGCCGTTGCCACTGGCGAGACGCACGTCGAGCAAAACGTACGCCAGGCTACCGCGTTCAAACCAAACCCCCTGCTACCAGATACCCAGGCAGAATTGGCCCTGCCGCTCAAAACGGGTAAGAAAGTCATTGGTGCGTTGACCGTGCAAAGCAACCAGCAGGGCGCATTTGCCAGCGAAACCGTTACCGTCCTGCAAAGTTTGGCCGACCAGTTGGCTATTGCCATTGAAAACGCCAACCTGTTTGCTCAAACCGAAAGCACGCTGGATGAAACAAATCGGCTGTACACGGCCAGCCGCCGCATTGGGCAAGCCACAAACGCCTACGAAATCTATAAAACATTGGTTGATTTTGCCCGCAACGCCAACATTGCCGACGTTGTAAAAATCATCATTGCCGATCCCAAAGCGCCTGACTTTGTCATCATCCCGGTAGCCTGGAGTGCTATAGAAGTCAATATAGAGCCAAACCTGCGCATACCCCGCGAAACATATAGTTTTGCCGATAGGCTCGTTAATACCGATCTCCTAGTTATGGCCGACGCCCATACCCAACCTGACATCGATGAACATTCCACACAGCTGTTTGTGCAAAATGATTTGCACGCAGCGGCTCTCATCCCCATTTACATCGAGCAGGAATGGTTAGGCACGCTGGCGCTGGCCCACAAAACACCAAACGCCTTTGCCAACACCTCGCTGCAACCACTGCGCACGCTGGCCGACCAGGCCGCGACCATTTTGGCAAATCAACGATTGCTGCGCCAAACGGATCTGCTATACCGCATTGGCCGTGCCCTCAACCAGGCCATCACCCGTGACGATGCCCTAGACATTGCCGTGCGCGAGATTCAGACCTACACCGGGGCTTACCAGTGCCGCTTTGTGATTTATGAACAAGGTGAAGGTAGTGGCACGCTGCTGGCAAACTCTAGCAGCCAACGGATCGATAAAACATACCACCTACCCCTGCTGGGCGACTACACTTTTGAACAACTGAGCCAGGAACAAAAACCGCTGCTGCTGTCACCCACAAATGATGAATTCCCCAAAGAAACCATTCAACAGCACGTGGAGCAGTTTGGCGCATATGCCTCTCTGCTCATTCCGGCCGCTAGTCAGCAGGAGTTGTTGGGGTACCTGGCTATTGATTCGGCGAGTGGCGAACGGCCGTTTACCCATTCCAACATCATTTTTGCCCAAACCGTTGTCGATCACCTCACCACCCAACTAGAAAACGTTAAGCTGCTAGATGAGGCCCTGCAACGTGCGCAGGAATTGATCACCCTTAACCAGGTGCAGTCCAACATCTCGCGTGCGCTGGAACTGAAACGATTGTCCAAAATCATCTATGGTGAAGTGGGGCGTCTGTTAGATAACACCATCTTCCAATTAGCTCTATACGAATCCAAACAGAATCAATATCGGCCTATTCTCACTATGGTTGAAGACAAACCATTCGCCAGGGAAGACCGCACTCTCACGCCGGGTGAGCCACTTTTTGCATTTCTCAGTCAGGAAAAGCCGCTGCTGTTGGATGCCAGCGCACCGCTCGTCCGGGCTGAACAGATTGGTGGGAACGGCCGTCTCGCCCAATCAAGCCTCTGGGTGCCGCTGTTGCAAGATGGGATACCAGTTGGCCTCATAAGCGTGCATTCCTATGAACCGTACGCTTATGGCGAAAGCGATACCCAATTACTGCGTAGTGTTGCCACCCAAACCAGCCTAGCCATTGCCAATGCCCAGCTGTTCCAGCAAACTCAACAGCAAAACGAAGAGCTGCGCGAACTAGACCAGCTCAAAACCCAATTCCTGGCTAACATGTCCCATGAATTGCGTACACCCCTGAACTCCATCATTGGCTTTTCGCGCGTTATTCTCAAAGGTATTGACGGCCCGACGACGCCCGCACAGGAAGAAGACCTGCAATCAATTTACACAAATGGGCAGCACCTGCTCATGCTGATTAATGAGATTTTGGACATGGCAAAAATTGAAGCGGGCAAGATGGCGCTCAATTTTGAAACGATTCAGCTACACACAGCCATTGCCCCCGCCCACGATACCATGCGCAGTCTAATTGACGCCGAACGGGTCAATTTCATTTGGGATGTGCCTGAAGATTTACCAGAAATAGAAGCGGATGCCATACGGTTAAGACAAATTTTATTAAACTTGCTGTCAAATGCCGCCAAGTTCACAGAAGACGGGGAAATAAGGTTACATGCCTATGCTGAAGATGAGACAATCCATCTTAAAGTGTCGGATACGGGCATCGGTATTGCAGCCGAAGATTTTGACAAGCTTTTCATGCCTTTTGCCCAGGCAGACAGTTCTAATACGCGTACAGCCAGTGGTACAGGTCTGGGTTTGCCCATTACAAAATGGCTAATTGAAATGCACCAGGGCAGCATTAACTTTACCAGTCACCTTCATGAGGGCACGACGTTCCATGTGATTTTGCCGGTTCGTCAAAGTAAAGATAGGCTGACGGAAATCCCCCTCGTACAACCGACTGCCGACCAGGCAGGCTAAAGATGCAACGTAAGAACTTTGCTTCAAACTTAGCCTATAAGTCGAGGAGATTTCTGCGATGAGCAACATAACCATTGTATGTCGCGCCTGTGGCGCTAAATTTGAATTTGAACGGCCGTTACCTGCCTGCCCCAACTGCAACAACCATTGGCTAGACGCCGAATATGCACTCACCCATTCCCAGCAAAATGGCCATCTCGCCCAAAAAGGGCATGATTGGCTGCGCCAGCTAGACAGGCGCGGCGCAACTTTGTGGCGCTACCGTGAGCTGCTGCCCATCCACGATGATGAAAACATCATCACTCTTGGTGAAGGGTGGACGCCACTGCTGCGGGCTCACAACCTGGGCCTCATGCTGGGCCATCCCAATATCTACATCAAGGATGAACGCCAGGGGCCAACTGGTTCATTTAAAGATCGACAGGCAGCCATTGCCATTAGCGTCATGAAAGAAGCGGGCATTAAAGAAGCCGTTGTTTCTTCTACAGGGAATGTGGCGATTGCCTATTCCGCCTACAGTGCCCGAGCGGGCATCAAACTGTGGGTCTTTGTCACCAGCTCCGTGCCAGCCGACAAAATGCGTGAAGTGGCACTGTATGGCTCCGAGGTTATCAAAGTTGCCGGAACGTATGATGAAGCCAAGCGCATTGCTGCCGAATTTGCCGCCAGCAAAAATCTATTTCTGGATCGGGGCATTAAAGGTATTGCTGCCAAAGAAGCCATGAAAACATTGGCTTTTGAAGTTGCCGAACAGTTGGGCAGCATCCACGCTGGGCAAAATTCAACCATCCTCAACGGCAGCCACTATCCCTGGCGTACACCAGATTGGTATTTGCAGGCCGTCAGTGGCGGCCTGGGGCCTGTAGGCGTTATGAAAGGGTTTGCGGAATTGAAGCGGCTGGGGTTGGTAGAAAAGCTGCCCAAGATGGGACTGTTTCAAACCAGCGGCTGCGCGCCTATGGCCACCTCATTCCACAAAGGCTTGTCCGTAGCCGAAAATGTGAAAGAACCCCGCACTGACATCACCACCCTGGCCACAAGCGCACCCGGCGAAGCGTATGAGGTTTTGCGTGAGCTACTTTCCCAATATGGCGGTACCATTGACGCCATCACCGATGTAGAAGCGTTTAATGCGCTTCATCTGGTAGCCAAGATGGATGGGCTTTCAGTGGAACCAGCAACGGCCGTTACCTTCGCCGGTCTATTTAAGTTAATTCGCGAGGGCAAAATATTGCCCCATGAAACGGTGGTCCTCAACTGCTCTGGCCATACCTTCCCGGTAGAAAAACATATCATCGGCGAACATTACAGTCGGGATATGGCCTTGCCCGACACAGCCGAGTTGAGCCGAAGCAACCGCAGCCGCGAAGAAGGGCTGCTCACCGCTCTGGAAGAGCTAGATAGCCGCGTACAGCGCATCACCATCGTTGAAGACAATCTGGACGCGGCTCGCCTTATCCGCCGCATTTTACAGGCGCAGGGTGACTTTCTTATTGATGAAGCCCATGATGGACACGCTGGTCTAAGGCTTATTCAAAACACAAGGCCCAACCTGGTCATTTTGGATTTAATGATGCCCGAGCTGGATGGCTTTGCCGTTGTAGAAGCCATGAAAGCAGATCCGAGGCTAAGAGATATCCCCATCATCGTCATTACGGCTAAAGAGCTGACCGGCGACGAAAAAGAGAGGCTGGATGGTCAAATTAAGGCATTACTGCAAAAAGGTTCATTTATGGATTCCGATCTATTAAATGACATTCAACAAGCTTTACCTTGACCCTCGCGAATAATCAGCGATACAAACATGAAAGGGGGGTGAATTACGGCCGTAATTCACCCCCCCCTTTTTTCCTCCCAGTACAAACGCACCATTCATTTTGCTTGTCCAAAAGCCAAAATAGGACCACAATGTGAATTGCAATAACATTGTCATCTATGGCACAATAATCGTGCTTGATACACACTAACTTGGTCACCGAACTATATGTATATGGACAAAACAACAAGCCCGCTTGCAAAAATCTTGTACATTGAAGACGATCCCGCTAGTCGGCGACTGGTACAACGTGTGCTGGATAACAAAGGATACGATGTGGTTGTGGCCGCTGATGGACTTGAAGGCATATCCATGGCCCGCGAACACCATCCAAATCTTATCCTAATGGATATTAATCTACCTAGTATGGATGGCCGTGAAATTACCACTCGCCTGCGCAGCTTGCCCAACTTTTCAGAAACGCCCATTGTTGCCCTCACGGCCAATCATAGCCCTGGGAGCCGTGAATTAGCTTTGGCCGCTGGCTGCACCGGTTTTCTAACCAAGCCCATTGATGTGTCCATTTTCCCCAATCAGGTGAATGCTTATCTGAATGGTCACGCCGAACCCTTATCCAAAGACGAGAAAAGCGAACATCTACAGCGCCATGCCCAAAATTTGGTAGAACGACTGGAAAGTAAAATCAACGAGTTGGAAAGCGCCAACAAACGTCTCCGTGAATTAGACCGGCTCAAAAGCGATTTTATTATCATGGTCTCGCATGAGTTGCGCACACCGCTTACGCTAATTAGTGGCTACGCCCATTTGCTAGATGAGCAAGTAAAGCAAACTGAGGAGACGCTACCAGCAGAAATGGTATCTGGTGTTGCAGAAGGGCTTAATTTAGGCGTCACACGCATGCGCGATGTTGTGAATGAAATTATCAAGGTTGCCCGTATTGCTTCTGGCACGCTTGACCTGGCTTTAGGCCCGGTACGTATTTCTGAGATTGTTCAAGATATTTTTGAAGAGTACGATGAAATTTGTCAAAAACGGCGGCTCAACGTACAGATTGGCGATCTTTCCAAGCTGCCTATCATTCAAGGGGATGGCGAACAGTTAAAGTCTGCCATTTACCATATTTTTAGTAACGCGATAAAATACACGCCAGACGGCGGCAGCATTTTTGTAGTAGGCCGTGCTGTTGGTGATACAGTTGATTTGATTATTCAAGATACGGGGATTGGCATTCCCGACAGCGAGCACCGGCGCATTTTCGACCAGTTTTACACGTTAGGTTCAATTGAACATCATTCCACCAGCAAATTTGCGTTTCAGGGTGGCGGCCTAGGCCTAGGGCTGGCTATAGTGAAGGGAATTATTGAGGCACATAACGGCCGTGTTTGGGTAGAGAGTGAACGTCGCGATCCCGACCAATTCCCGGGCAGCACCTTCCATATTTTGCTTCCTTTGGAGCAAGTTAATCAGGCAGCGCAACTTTAGCTTTAAACTAAACGCTCAATCATTTAACACGCGTTCTCACTTGTTATTGTGTCCTTGCTAATCGACTCATTTGCACACCTAATTTATAAGTCTTAAACTCGTTGGCAAATCTGTTTTCCCATTTTTGCATTTGCTCAGCCTATATGGAGAAACATGGCAACGCCATCCGGCAAACCTCCAGCAGAAAGCGACCCATCCCAAAAAGAAAAGCTGGAAGCACCTGACCATGCTGGCAACCAGCAGTGGCAGTTAGGGCTGCTTTGGGGATTATTGTCACCCCTTTTTTTAGGATTGGTGCCAATTTTAGCCAAGGTAGCCTATGCTGCTGGCGTAAATGTCTTAACGGTCGTTGCGTTTCGAACGGTTATTGCGGCCGTTTTTTTGTGGCTAGGCATGCTGCTGTTCAAACGGCAACTCATTCGCAGTTCCCTGCCCGCCATCCTCAGCAGCATGATTGCCGGGGCCATAAATGGCCTGGGATCCATCTTTTTCTATACCAGCCTCACACGCATTGATGCATCTCTGGGCCAATTGGTCAATATCAGCTATTTAGTATTTGTAACGGTCTTTTTGCGGCTGGCCGGGCAAACCATCTCCTTGCTTACCATTTTTCGCACGATTTTAACCATTGGCGCTATTTATTTACTCACACGCGGGGGTGCAGGCCCAGCGGACTGGCTGGGTGTGGGCATGATGCTCTTTGCCGCCGTTACCTATGCCATTCAGCTGGTGCTGAGCCAACGTATCATGCTGGATATCCCCGCCCCTACCATGACCCTATATGCCATCACCGCCATGGCGCTTGTGGTAACAGCTGCCTGGTTTATTGCCCCGGTAAACCTGGCCTTGGTCAGCACAGACGGCTGGCATGCCATTGGCCTGATGGCCCTGGTGACGGCACTTTCCCGCCTGACGCTCTTTTTAGGGGTCAAAGCAATGGGCAGTATTCAAACGGCACTGCTGGGCGTGTTTGAGGTGGTAGTAACCATTGCGATTGCGGCCGTTTTTTTGGGAGAGCGTTTAACGTTACTGCAATGGCTGGGAGCGGCCGTTTTATTGGTAAGTATCTTCCTGGTGCGGTTTGAAAAAGGTGTGCCCCGCTTTATCGACTGGTGGCAATTCCTCTGGCGTCGTTTTCTGCCAAAGAAATAGCGCCATACTATCCACTTATAATCCGAAGCGACGAGAATCGCTTCCGTTCTCCTTATAAGTAAATCCCATCTCGCTTATCCCATTTTAAGCAACTTGCCGAGATTTACTTAACTTCCCCAGCTTTGCAACTTCCACGTAAGATTTTTTAGTCAGATGACATCTCACCTTGGGCGTTATTCGATCTTTATCTAACCCTTCAATTAGATTTTATTGTGCCCTACACGTTCCCGGCTATAATGAACCTGTTGGCGGAAGAGCAATTAACTCAACACATAATCTAAGTACAGCTTTGCAGAATTTTGTTCCGGATTTTTTTGGACAAACTATACTTAGCAACTTGCAACAAAAAGGATATTTTGCACCACGATGATTACTGAATTAATAAATGGCAGTGATGCATTCACATTGTTAGCCGACGAGTGGGATGATTTAGCCCAGCGCGGCATGACCGATACTCCGTTTCAAACGTTAGCTTACCAAAAGGCGTGGTGGACTCATTTACATCCTGAAAACGGCCGTTTACACACCGTCACCGTCCGCAATGCAGCCAACGACCTGTTGGCCATCGCTTGCTTGTACAATTTAGATGGTGCACTTTACTTTAACGGCTGTGTAGAAGAGACAGACTATTTGGATCTGATCGCTAACGCTGAACATGCTGAAGCCGCCTGGCAAACGATTCTTGACTGTTTGTGTAGCCCCAATTTTCCTGAATGGCACAGCATTGATTTGTGCAATATTCCTGAAGCCTCCCCAACGCGCACTATCCTCTTGCAAGAAGCGCAGCGGAGAGGTTTTTTGTTTAATGAGCGCGTTAATGAAGTGTGCCCCGTTATTCCCCTTGCCAATAGCTTTGAAGCATATCTAAAAGGGATCGACAGCAAGCAGCGACGGGAAATTAACCGCAAGCTGCGCCGCGCCCAAGGGGCTGATGCCCAGCTTGTAGTTGTGGGGCCAGACGATGATGTCGATACGGCCGTTACCGACTTCCTCGATCTGCTACAAAAAAGCACCTTTGAAAAACGGGACTGGCTCACCGACGGCCGTCGCGCTGTTTTCTACGATGCCGCCCACGCCGCCCAAAAAGCAGGCACACTTCAACTGCTCTTTATCGAAGTACGCGGCAAAAAAGCAGCCGGGCTGTTCAATTTCGACTACAAAGATCGCATCTGGGTCTACAATTCTGGGCTGGACCCTGCCCTGTTTGGGGCACTTAGCCTGGGCGTCGTGATCACTGCCAAAGCGATTGAGTATGCTATTGAAAACGGCCGTGCCACCTTCGACTTCCTGCGCGGCAACGAAACCTACAAGTACCGCTTTGGTGCCCAAGACACCACCATTTACCGAATTCATCTGGAACCAGCCTCCTGATTCCTTTGGAGCAAAAATGACACAAGCAGCCACACCCAAAATCCGACGCGTTGCCTTGCTTAGCGTCCACACTTGCCCCCTGGCCATGCTTGGCGGCAAAAAAACTGGCGGCATGAACGTCTACGTACGTGACTTTAGCCGTGAGCTAGGTCGCCAGGGCATTCTCGTTGATGTCTTTACCCGCTCCCAGGATGACTGCGCCCCCCGCATTGTGCACGATTTAGGCAGCGGTGGTCGCGTTATCCACATCACAGCCGGACCAGAAAAACCAATCCCAGTTGATCAAGTCGGTAACTATCTGGATGAATTCGCCGCAGGCGTCCTTGCCTTCACTGCTAGCGAAAACATCCAGTACGACCTCATTCACAGCCATTACTGGCTCTCTTGCCTTGTGGCCGACAAACTGCGCAACGTGTGGCAAACGCCCATCGTGCACATGTTCCACACCCTGGGCCACATGAAAAACAAAATCGCCCAAAGCGACAGCCAGCGCGCCTCAGATGCCCGCCTGGCCGGCGAATACCAGGTAATGACCCTGGCCAACAAGCTCATCGCCGCCACCCCCGCCGAAGAAGCCCAGCTTATTGAGCTGTACGACGCCGATCCGGCTAAAATTGCCATCATCCCTCCCGGCGTCGATTTGGAGCGCTTCCAACCCATGATCAAAGAAGTGGCCAAAAAACGCGTTGGTATTCCCTGCGGCGACACAAACATCTTGTTCGCCGGGCGCATCGAACCGCTCAAAGGGATCGACACGATGTTGCGGGCGATGGCCCTCATCCAGGAGCGCCGCCCAGAAGTGCTGCATAACGCCTGCATGGCCATCATTGGCGGCGACCCGTGGGCCGACGACCTGGACGAAGAAATGGCCCGCCTGCAACAGCTGCGCCATGATTTAGATATTCACGATTTAGTGACCTTTTTAGGGGCCAAAGATCAGGATTTGCTGCCCAATTATTACGCCGCCGCCGAGATGGTTGTCATGCCGTCCCACTACGAAAGCTTTGGCATGGTGGCTCTGGAAGCGATGGCGATGGGTACGCCGGTTATTGCCTCAGAGGTGGGCGGATTGGCGCATCTGGTGAAACATGGCATGACGGGCTATCACGTGCCCAGCCGCGACCCGGAAGCCTTGGCAGCACGCATCTACGAGCTGCTGGCCAATAAAGATTGTCGCCAACTGCTAGGCCAACAAGCCCGTGACTATGCCCGGCAATACGCCTGGCCCAACATTGTGGACCGGATGATGGCGGTTTATGAAGATGTTGTTGCGGGAGAACCAGTTCGTTGAAAGTAAGACAAAAAGGATGGCAACAGGTGAAGTTCGTTGCCATCCTTTTGATTCTTTTTCTGCCTTTTTATTTCTGGTTTCTGGTCAATCTCTACCAGACCACCATTCAAATTCCCAGAGAATGGAAACAGTTTAGAGCGCAAGAAACATCTCTTCTGAATGCAATCGTCAGTTTTTCATCTGAAAACCAACAATACCCAGAAAACTTAGCCCAATTGCCTGATGATGCTTTTTTGCAAACAAAAGAGTCGTCTTTTCGGTATAGCATTGACGACAAGGGCGAATTTACTTTGCAGGCCGATTTGCCAAAATTATGGTTCAGTTGGCCAACGCGGAGAGTTTGTCATTCGCAGTCAGATGGCTCGATTGCCTGCAATTTTCACTACATTTGCTACTTTAGGCAGGGTACAAAATGGCTCAGCGAGCCAATTCAGCAAGACCAACCTGGTCGACCATTGTTAGGCACGGGTGGCGTTTCGCCGTGCGTATCTAGCAACGATTGAGTAGTTGCAAAATCATCATCAACGCAGCAATCAATCCCCTGACCAAAACACTAACCGGCCACAGCAAAGATAATTGAGTAATTGAGCGAAAAATTACCAATTACTCAATTACCCAATTACATTGTTCTATTCAGGTTTAATCACCTCTAGGCCGCCCATGTACGGCCGTAACACCTCCGGCACCACAATCGACCCATCCGCTTGCTGATTGTTCTCCATGATGGCGATCATCACGCGGGGCAGCGCCAGACCGCTGGCGTTAAGCGTGTGCGGGTAGCGCAGCTTGCCCCCTTCCGAGGGTCGGTACTTGATGTTCGAGCGCCGTGCCTGGAAATCTTCCGCATTGCTGATCGAGCTGACCTCCAGCCATTCACCACAGCCCGCTGCCCACACCTCGATGTCGTACGTCTTGGTCATGGCAAAGCCCACGTCACCCGTAGCCAAATCCACAAAGCGGTAGCGGAACCCCAGCGCGTCGCAGATGTCCTGGGCGTATTGCTTCATATCTTCCAGTATGTCATAGCTCTTGTCCGGGTGGACAAACTGATACATTTCCACCTTGTCGAACTGATGTCCGCGCTTGATGCCGCGCACGTCCTTGCCCGCGCTCATCTTTTCGCGCCGCCAGCAGGGGGTGTAAGCCACGTACTTCAGCGGCAGCTCCGCCTCCTCCAAGATTTCATCGCGGTGCAGGTTAGTCAGGGCAATTTCGGCCGTACCCAACCACATAAAATCTTCTTCCGCGTCACGGTAGATGTTGTCGAAGAATTTAGGCAGTTGTCCGGCACCTTCAAACACCTGCGAACGCACCATAAATGGTGGGTAAATCTCGGTAAAGCCATGGTTCTCTAAATGATAGTTGAGCATGAACTGGATCAACGCCCGCTGCAAGCGTGCCCCCGCCCCGCGCAAAATGTAGAAGCGGCTGCCGCTTAGTTTTACGCCCCGCTCAAAGTCGATGATGTTTAACTCTGGCCCCAAATCCCAGTGCGGCTTTGGCTCAAAATCGAACTGCGGCTCAGGCGCACCTTGCGGCTCATGGAAGGTGTTGTGCTCCTCGTCTGGGCCAACAGGGACGCTTTCGTGGGGCAAGTTTGGCACCCAGAGCAGATTCTCATTTAGCCGTGTTTCTACTTCGCGCAGTTCCTCATCAAAGGTGGAAATCTTGTCACCGATTTCGCGGGTTTCATCTTTGGCTTGCTCGGCGTTGTTTTGCAGCGATAGCACCTGGGTACGCAGCGCCTCAACCGGCTGGCCAACATCTTGCCCAGCTTCGGCATGGCGCAAATCCGCTTCCATCTTCTTCAGGCTGCCCATCCAACGGCCGATTTGCTTCGAGCTTTCATTCCGCTGGCGTCGCAGTTCTTCTACTTCAAGCAAAATCTCGCGGCGACGGCCGTCATCGGCCAAAATTTCATCAATCGGTGCAGTCTGGTTGCGTTTGGCCACCTGCTCCTTCACCCACTCTGGTTTTTCACGAATTAAATTAATGTCTAGCATCAGGTTCTCCTAAAAGATTTAACGCAAAGGCGCGGAGGCGCAG
>JBNKLQ010000088.1:0-21107 GCA_050292445.1 Promineifilaceae bacterium (SeqCode)
GACCAAAACGGGGCAGCCCTGCCTCAATTCGCAAATAGTCGAAGGCGGCAGCGTCAGCTACTACCAGACCGGTGTCTATCAGCCTTTGCCACAACGCTTCCCGGTCCTTTTCTTCGCCAATAACAAAGTAACCATCCCCATGAATGGGGTCGGTTCGCATCAGATAAGCTGTGATATCGCCGAACTTGGTTTGTCGCCAATGGTGCAGCGGCAGCTCCTCATCGCTAAAGCCTGCCTCGCTCACTTTCTGCCGCGCTTGTGGCCCGTATACGCCCAAAATCAGCGTGTCTTCGCTAATGTCTTGCATGTGAAAATCATCCTGGAAGAAGACAAAGCGCATCAGGTAGCGGGCGATGGCATCGCTGTTGTGCTCGCTGGTGAGGGTGTAGAGCGTACTGCCGGTGGCGTAAAGCAGGAGTCGGTCAATGATGCGGCCGATGTCGGTGGTCAGAATTGTGGCGGTGCCTTCGCCTTTGTTCATGGTCGGCACATTTTGGGTGGACATGCGGTTGAGCAAATCAAAGCGCGTTTCGCCGCTAATGATGATCGTGCCGAGGGTACTGCGGTCGGTGAGTACGGCCGTTTCCCGTGCTGCCTGGTGAATGTTTGGGTCAATTTGCGAAGCTGTCATTTGGATTATCCTTCATCTATTCCAGGGTGTTGCCATTTTGTTTAGGCGTTAATGAAAATAGCATGTCGTCGGCAGGCGGCTGCCATTTTTGGGCTAACGCCTCTACCTGAGGCAAATAACGCAGTTCGTGTTCATAGGTGAGCTGGGCAATCAGCTCGGCCAATGAGCGATTTTTAAGCCAGGTGAACTGCCCCTTTTTACTCAACTGCTTTTCTGAGAACTCTTCCAGCCATTCTTCTACCTGGACGCGCACCTGGGGTAAATCATCAAAAATGCGATCTAGATCGCGGCCTTTGTTTTCTTCGTAACGGAGACGGCCGTATTCCTCAGCATTCTCTAACGCGGCCAGCAGGCGAGCCGGCTTTTTGCCCTGCGAGACGCGCATCAATCCCGTCACCAGTTCAGATTCCCAGGCGGTCTGCTGAACCAGTAAATCTGCCACCGACCAATTGCCAATCGTGTTTGATGCCAGCAGTGCCTCATCTGGTAGATTGTCCAGCGCGACGAGCAGCCGCTCTCGCGAGCTGTCTAGGGTGTCTAATAATTGTTCGATCATTGAAGTCATTTGTTACCGCTTATCTCCTGCTGGTTGACATGTCATTACCTGCATTTTAACATGTCGCAAAAGGTTCGGGTATCTACTCTCATGCACAAACAAGCTAGGGACATTATTGTAAAAAACTGAGGAAAAACGGCCGTACCCGTTACGCGTGCGTGACATCTATCACTCTATATAAGTGATATACCACTATCAAAAACGGCCGTTGCATCCAGTACACTAAGATACGAATGAACAACTGCGCGCTGAAAACCAACGGAATTTGTTAAAAGTTGTTGTGAGCGCCACAAAATTGCTGGAATCTAGCCTTTAATTCTGTGAAACAGTTAAGGGTGGTTTACAAAAACATAGAATTGTCTGTCCAATCAATCCCGATATCTGTATAATGACAAGCAACTGAACGATGATCCAACCCGCAAAACAAGCAAAGCTGGACAAACAATGACTGATAGCAACAGTAACTCAGCGGCTTTACCGCTGCCTTCCAATGAGAATAGTGGTACATCGGGTGGCCATCAGGCAATCAAGTGGGAAGTTGTGGCCCAAATGCCTGGCATCACCCCAGCCACCATTGTGGCAGGACGATTGAAAACTGAAGGTGTGCCGGTACGCGTTTGGCAAGAAGGCGCGGGGCAGGCATTGGGTTTAACCGTCGGTTTGTTGGGCACAGGCTACGTGGCTGTGCCAGAAGAGTATGTAGACCAGGCGCTGGAGATTCTTGAATACGAAGAGGACCCGGCGGATTGGGAAGAACAATTTGATCATGATGATGAAGCTGATTTTGCAGACGAGTTCTGAGCCAGCTTGAGTTAGTAATGAAGAAACTGTTTATAGAAAGTTTGAATTAAGGAGCGTCTAGTTATGGCAGATACAACCTGGACAACAACAGGCGAGGAAACGCTTTTTCCAGCCAAAAATAATCGGCTCAAGTTTATCGTTGGGGGTGTGTTACTGATCGCCGCCATCGCTTTTTTGGTTGTGAATGCAATGAGCGGCAACACGCAGCTGTACAAAACGGTTGATGAATTTTACGCTGAACAAGATAGGTTGGTTGGGCGTGATTTGCGCGTGGCTGGCTTTGTGATTGGGGATTCCATTGAGTATGTGCAAATAGATGCCACGAATTCTCGCCTGGAATTTGATATTGTTGATGACATCAACAATCCAGACCAGAAATTGCATGTAATCGCTTTGAATGAGCCCAAACCAGACCTATTGCAGCATGAGGCGCAAGCTTTGGTAGAAGGTAGCGCCAATGAAAATGGTGAATTCATTTCTAACCCCGGTGGGCTGCTGCTGAAGTGCCCCACGCGTTATGAGGAGTTGGACCCGGCTGATCATCCAGATAATGTTGATAGAAGCGCCAACAATTAGATAGCGTTTTGCTGAGTGTCCAGGCACCTAGTCAAGCACGCCTGGCTTAATTTTGTTAGTTTCTGTTCGGCTTCAGGCCGACTCAGATTGAGGAAGAGATAGATGATCCCTGATTTAGGTTATCTTGCCTTATTATTGGCGTTGGCAGCGGCCGTTTTTGCAGCAGGAGCAGCTTATTACGGCCGTCATACCAATCAACCCCGCTGGGTAGAGAGTGCCCGCAACGCCACTATTGCCACCTTTCCCCTGATCGCCATCGCTTGTCTGCTTATGATTTACTCCCTGATCCAGGGCGACTTTTCGATAGAATATGTGTGGCGCGTCAGCAGCATTGAGATGCCTACCTACCTGAAAGTGACCGCCTTGTGGGGCGGGCAGGCAGGCTCGCTGCTATTTTGGAACTTTTTACTTTCCATTTTTACGGCCGCTTCTATGGCCCGCAACTGGAGCAAACAGCGAGAATTAATGCCTTACGCCCTTATGGTGGCCAGCTTTACCCAGATTTTCTTTCTCTCTATTTCTCTCTTTGTGGAAAACCCCTTTGCCCGCCTGGCTTCGGTGCCAGCCAATGGGAATGGCTTGAACCCGCTGCTGCGTCATCCCGGCATGATCATCCATCCGCCCATGCTTTACCTGGGCTTTGTAGGGTTTACCATTCCTTATGCCTTTGCTATGTCGGCGCTCATCTCTGGCAAGCTGGATGATGTTTGGATCAAAATCACACGTCGCTGGACGCTGGTGGCCTGGCTGTTCCTGAGCATTGGCCTGGTTTTAGGCGGCCGTTGGGCTTATGACGTGCTGGGTTGGGGTGGTTACTGGGGCTGGGATCCCGTGGAGAATGCTTCCTTCATGCCCTGGCTGGCGGGTACAGCTTTCCTGCATTCTGTTATGATTCAGGAAAAGCGGAATATGTTCAAGATGTGGAACATGATCCTGATTTTATTAACCTATTCGCTGATCATTTATGGCACGTTTGTTGTGCGCAGCGGTGTTATTTCCTCCGTACACTCATTTGCCCAATCAGCAATTGGCCCGCTTTTCTTTGGTTTTTGGGCCATGATGACTGTTTTCACACTCTTTTGGATATTTAAGCGAAGAGATGATTTGGGTTCGCAGAATCGGTTGAATTCGCTCATTTCTCGTGAAGCAGCGTTTTTGTATAATAATTTCCTGATTTTGGCCATTCTTCTGGTTGTTTTCTTGTTTACTAATTATTCCATAATAACCGAATTGTTTATTGGTGAGCAGATTTTTGTGGGTCCGCCAGTCTACGAACAAGCTTTGGGGCCGCTCTTTTTGCTGCTGGTGCTGCTCATGGGCGTGGCCCCGCTTACGATGTGGTATCGCTCCAGCGCCCAGCGTATTGGCATGTCGTTGCGCTGGCCTGCACTGGCCGCCCTTGTTGTCACCGGTGTGTTGTTTGCTTTGGGTATTCACGGCTGGGGAGCTCTCCTTGGTTTTTTTGTGGTTTCTTTCTCGCTGATTTTGACGCTGTTGGAGTTTTGGAAGGGTACCCGAGCCCGCATGAAACATGGGGAGAATGCCTGGGCGGCGTTTTCTAACCTGATGGCCCGCAACCGACGCCGTTATGGTGGATACTGGATTCATCTGGGCGTGATTGTCATGGCCTTTGGCATCATCGGCGTTGAAATTTTCCAGGAGCAAACACAAATTCGATTGAACGTGGGTGAAACGGCCGCTCTTGGTCGTTACGAAATGACGTTCCTAGGAGCCACACGTTATCCAGGTCCAGACGATTTGCTGATTACCGAAGCGACATTGGACGTGTACGACAATGGTAAGTATGTCGGTCAGCTTACTCCGCGAGATGAACTCTATACTCGTACCCAGCAGCCTATGACCATTCCCGATGCCCGCTCTACGATTGCTGAAGATTTTTATGTGATTATGGTAAACTGGGAACCCACTTCAGCCGATCAAGCGACTTTCCGTATCTACTTAAACCCGCTCATCAACTGGGTTTGGTCTGGAGGCATCATCTTTGTAATTGGCACGCTAATTGCGGCCTGGCCTGACCCGGCGACGAATCGGGCTTTGGTGAGACGCCCGCGTACAGCGGCAGTGCCCACGGATTAAAAAGGAGATCCGTCAGGTTTCAAAATACCTGATAGGTGTGTTATGAGGATTATTGTGTCCAAATTTGTACGAATGAAGCATCTTGGAACGGCCGTCTTCCTTCTGTTGGGTCTTTTGCTATGGGTAATACCAACCTTTGCTCAAGATGCACCCATTACTGATGACGAGGTGAACGTGGTTGCCAAAGATTTATTTTGCCCCGTTTGCGAAAATACGCCGCTGGATGTTTGCCCCACGCAAGCCTGTGCCGATTGGCGAGAACTCATCCGAGAACAACTGGCTGAGGGGCGCACAGCTGAAGAAGTGCAGGCTTATTTTGTCCGACAGTATGGCGAAGGTGTATTGGCCAATCCGCCTAAAAGTGGTTTTAATCTGGTTCTGTGGTTACTGCCGGTAGTTGCTGTCGTGTTAGGTGGCGTGTTCTTCTCCCGGTATATGCGTAGTTTGCGTGCCTCGGTGGTCGATGCAGATGAAGCAGAGCTGTTTGAAGAGGGTGACGGGGAAACGGCCGTTTCCACCCCACCGAAACCGCCACTTTCACCAGATGATTACAGTGCCAGATTAGAAGAAGAATTACGCAACAGGTAATAAATAACATGAGTGATATCGTAAATACAGTCGAGCAGCCACAAAAATCGTCGCGGAGCCTAATGAGCATCATTGTTTGGGTTGTGGTGCTAGGTATCTTAGCGTTATTCGGCTGGGGGCTTGTGCAAAGCACGGCGCCCCGCCCGGAAATTGGGGAAATGGCTCCTAAATTCAACCTGGAGTTTTTTGACGGGTATGAATGGGATGGCAAATCGGCCGCTTCCCTCAATGATATGAAAGGTCAAATTGTTGTGATGAACTTTTGGGCCTCCTGGTGTGTGGAATGCCGCGTAGAGACCGATGAATTGGAAGCTGCCTGGCAAAAATATGCCGACCAAGGCGTTGTATTCGTAGGGGTAGCCTACTCTGACGTAGAGCCGAACTCCATTGCCTACATGGAAGAGTTTGATGTCACTTTCCCGCACGCCCCAGATCTCGGCACACGCATTTCCCACGATTACGAAATTACCGGTGTACCAGAAACGTTTATCATTGATCAAAATGGCGAAATTGCCTACGTGCAGATTGGCCCCATTAGCGGCAGCACGCTGGATTCCGTCATCGACAGTCTTTTGGCTAAGGAAGGATGATCCGGCAGGGCGTGTGAAAAGTAGCAAAAAATGATAAGAAAGCTACTTTTGACTTATCACTTTTCACTCCCCTCCCGTAACATCATTAAAGAAAAATCATTATGGCTATTGGCTCAATTTTACTAGGCGTGGCGCTATTTGTTTTGGTGGGCTTGTTTGTGGCTCGGCCTTTTTTGCGCGCGCAAGATGATGAGGTTGCCCTGAGTGAGCGGCAGCTGTTACTGGAAGAGAAGGAATATTTGCTGGATCAAATTCAGGCCCTGGATTTTGACCACGACACGGGCAAGATCCCGACGGAACTGCATGAACTACAGCGAGCCAGGTTGATGGAACAGGCAACGGCCGTTTTGCAGGCAATTGAGGTAGCTGGTGGGGCACCTATTCACACGCCAATGGTTGAGGTTGACAGTGCTGTGGATGCGGATATTGAAATTGAGGCCGCTATCGCTCGCTTGCGCCGGCAGCGTGATCAGAAAAAAACAGAGCCATCTGCTTCCACACCCGCGACGGCGGCTACCACTACCAATGGGCATGCCCGTTTTTGCCCACAATGCGGTACCTCGACCGACCCCGGCGACAAATTTTGCGCCAATTGTGGCCATAATCTGTCCTTGAAGACATCTACAAAAACTGCGTGAGAAAACATGATAAAGAATAAATTATTTGGTTCAGCAAAACTGCGTTTGCTGGCAGTTTTAGCTGCCTTTGCCCTCGCTTTTATCGGATTGTTGTTAAACCCGTCATCGCCCACGGTGGCCCAGGACATGCCGCTGCCCATTACCCCACCAGATGCCGAAGCCGGGTTGGCCATTTACAGCGAGCGCTGTGTGGTTTGTCATGGCGAAATGGGAGATGGTCAAGGGGCACAAGCGCTTGAGGCGGGATTGAACCCAACGGCTTTGTCTGACCATGATTATCGGATTACGGCCGTTCCCAGCATCATGTATGATCTCATCAGCACCGGCAATATTGAGGCCGGAATGCCTCCCTTTGGCCCGACCAGCAGCAACCCCCTCAATGATGCCGATATTTGGAATCTGATTGCCCTGGCCTACAGCTTTAGCACACGCCCAGCTGACATTGCCGCTGGAGAAGCATTGGCCACCGAGTTGGAAGCTGATACGGACAGTTGGCCTGGCCTGGATTACTGGTTCAGCCGCAGTAACGAGATTATTCTGGCTGATCTGGAACGTGAAAACACTCTGGGCATTGATCTGACCGATTTGAGTGAGGAAGAGAAGCTGTCGTTGATTGATTACGGCCGTTCCCTCCACTACAACTACACCGATCCCCTTGCTGCTTTTGCTCCTGTGGAACTGGCCACCATCACCGGCACGATCATCAATGGGACCACCAACGAACCTGTCACCGAAGGCGAAGTGCGCCTGCGAGCCTTTACCGTGCAGCTGGATGAGATGTATTCTGAGACCACAACGGTAAACGAAGATGGCAGCTTTGAATTCCAGGTAGAAAATGTCCCATCTGACTGGGTCTTTTTGGCCGATTTTGCCTATGGCGATTTGACTTTCAATAGCAATGCCGTGCAGGTGTCTAACACCCAGCCTGAAGCGCAGATGCCTTTGTTTGTTTATAACACCACTTCGGACCCGTCTGTAGTCGCTGTTGACCGGCTGCATATGATTTTGTCCTTTGCTGAGAGTCGGCTGCTGGTTTCTGAGCTGTACGTGTTTAGCAATGTGGATTCGGCCGTTTTTGTGGGTGAAAGCGGCGATTTTGATGAAGGAACGGTTGAGGTGGGTCTGCCAGCCGGGGCTGAAAATGTCAGTTTCCAGCGTGGCTTTGGCACGTCGCTAGACAGCTTCATCCCCGCTACCGAATTCATCCAGACCGGTACAGGCTGGGCTGATACGGTACCTTTGCGACCTGGTTCTGGTAGCCTCAACTTGCTGGTCAGCTACGATTTGCCCTACGATGATAGCTTGATGCTGGCCCATCCTTTGCCATATCCGGTGAACAGCGCCAGCGCAATTATGGCTGATGCAGGTGTTACGATTTCCGATGGCAGTTGGGTTTCACAAGGGGCGCAAACGACCAGCAACGGTTCGTTTTTGAGCTATGTTAATACCGAGTTGGTTGGCGCAGATGCCTTGAGCCTGACACTGAACGGCCGTCCCAGCCAGATTACGGATGCCCAGGGGAATGCCCTACCGGCGCGCAACGAAACCAATGAACTGATTGTTGGGGGTGTGGCCCTGGCAGCTATGCTGGCTGTGGGCTTTTTCCTGGTACAGCGTTGGCGTATGTCCCCGGTGGCCCAAACTGATTCAGTTCCCATTTCATCGGGCCATGTGGCTGCGCCGCCACGCCCGGTTAGCCAGCCGAAGAGCGATAACAAAACAGCCCTGCTGCAAGCCATTGCCGATCTGGACGATGCGTTTGAGGCTGGTGAGTTGGCGGAAGATGAATACCAGCAACAACGGCGAGAATTGAAAACTCAGTTAACGGCCGTTTGGGAATAAACTTTCCATTGAGCAACCTTTCCCCGGAAGCTTTTCGATAAATTGGTTTTGAGAGCAGTTTTCGGGGAAATTCAGGAAACCAATGTACAAATTTGTTACCATCTATCGCCGCGTTGATGACGAACAGATGCTGGAGCAGTTCTTTAACCAGATGCATTTGCCGCTGGCGGAACAGCTGCCGGGGTTGGTAAAGCGTGAGGTAAGCCGGATCGTTCACAAGCCCGGTGGGGAATCCCGCTTTCACCTCATGTTTGAACTGTACTTTCATTCCAAAGTGAGCTTTGAAGCCGCGATGGCCACCCCTATTGGCGTTCAGCTGATCGAGGCGCTCATGCCCTGGGCTGAGGCCAAAATCATCACCTGGTTTTTTGCCGATGCATTCATTGAGGACATGCAGCAGCGCGAAGAAGCCCAGCCCTAAACGCTCACTCTGAGCATTTCAAGCCCGCCTGGAAAACTTCTAAATTCTCTGAGTTCTCTGTGGGAAAATATTACGGACTGCCGCTTTCTACCGGGGCGATGGGGATAAAGGTCTGATAAGCCAGCGGGCGGTAAACGAAGGTTTCGGCCGTTGCCTCTGTGCCGCGTACACCCCCCACCGCATAAATGTTAGTCTCGATGTTGGTGATGCCCAAATGGCTCCAGCTGGGCCGTTCGTCTAATGGTGGTGTGTTGATGACGGACCATTGATCCGCGTCGGGATTGTAGGATTCGCTGTAGGGAATTGGCTCCTCACTAAAAGCTCCACCCCCAAACAGATACAATTTATTGAATACCCCTGCGGCACTGGCTCCGGCACGAGGCAGTAAAGTGTCGGCGCAGCTGTGCCAACTGCCACCAGTCGCAGCGGGTTCATCCCCAGGAGCAGCGGGGTCGAAGTAGGCACATTCAGTCAACGGCCGTTCCCCATCATATCCCCCCACCACATACAACTTGCCCTTTACCAGACCGCCTGTCACAAAAGCCCGCGCGGTGGGCATATCGGGCAAAATTTGCCAGCTGTTGGCTACCGGATCAAACCGATAAGTGCTTGCCAGGTAGTTTTGCCCGTCCCAGCCGCCAAACAGATAAATAAAACTGCCGTCGGAGAGCACCAGACCACCCGAAACGGCCGTGGGCAACGGTGTGGCCACCCGCCAGTTGTCATTGGCCGGGCTGTACACTTCTACAACATTGGTCGGTTGGCCATCCGCCAGCTTGCCGCCAGGGATGTAAATCTCGCCAAACAGCTCTGCACCGGTAATGTCGGTAACGGCCGTTGGTTTAGGCATGCCCGCACTCCAAACAAGGTCAGAGGTCTGCAAAATCGAAACGGTGTTCGTAACGCCAGTTTCTGTTTCCCCACCAATCAAATAAAGATTGAGTCCGTTGCCCACCAGCGCCATGTTGCTGCGGGCGACAGGCAGTGGCCGACTTTGCAGCCAATCATCGGTGATGGCTGTTTCCGTAAAAAGTTCTGGTGTGGGCGTTGGGTCGTTGGTGCGCTCCAATGCCTGGTACGCCAAAAAGACGACGGCAACGAGTAAAACGAGCAGCAGGCTGACTAGGGCCATGCGTCGGGGAAAGAATGACGGGCGGGCGATTGGTTCTGGTTCGGTGGTGACTGATTGGGTGGGTGGGGAAACGGCCGTTTCTGCGTCTACCGCTGGCTCCGGTTCTGGTTCGGAGTCAGTAGTTTCTGTTGTGACCCCTTCCAGGGTCACCAGGCCTTGCTGCAAGGCCACCGTGGAGGCTTCTGTCCGCGAGCCAACGCCTAACTTGGTGTAAATATTGCGCAAATGCACCTTAACCGTATTTTCGCTAATGATTAAGGTTGCAGCGATTTCTTTATTGCCAGCGCCATCAATGACACATTGCAGGACCTCTAATTCCCGGTCACTGAGTGGTTCACCTAATTCAGCCATGAATAAAATTATACATTGATTGTGACTACCTGGGTGACAGCCATTTTTTCCTAGAGATTACTGACAACATCAAGATGTTGACTGCTGCTTTTGGAAGCAGATTCTGTTTGATTTTTGATTTATGGAGCCTCTGGCGTCGCCGTGGGCAGTATGAACGGTGACCCTTCAAGCGGAGTCGTATCCGTAATGGGTACTGTATCGGTGATTGGTTCTGACGGCGTGGGCGTTGCCAGGAGGCAGTTTTCCTGTGCTTGCGTACGTTTTTCGCTCAATTCGGCTGTTGTTTGGTGACGGCTTGCCTCGGTATATAAATCTTGTGCCGGACACCAATCCTGGGCAAAGGCGTACTGATCCCCTAGAGAAACCAGCACTGTAAACAATTGGTCACAGGATGATTGGTAAAACGGCGCAGCCAGGCATAAATCCCGGAAATAGTAGGCCGATGCATCCCAATTCACCCCGTAGAACGAAATGCCCTGCGTGTACAATTCGGCCCAGGTTTGGTAGTCGAGGGCTGATTGCGGTAAATCGCCCAACTGTTGAGCCTGTGCCAGATAATACATGCCCAATTCAATTTGTTCGCCAGTAATCAGGTCCAAGCCGTAATTCATGTAAACATCGTAAAGCAGCTGGTCTGTTTCTTCCCGCTCAAAGCTGGGGAATTGCTGCTGAAAAGCGATGAGCGCCGGTAGGGCTTCTTCCCAATATTTGGTAGCGACCAGCCGCTGAATGCGCAGCAGTTCATCGCTGGGGCTGCCAATAGAGCCTGGTGTCGCAGTTGGTAGCCTGGTAGAAGCAGGGGTGACGGTAACGGCCGTTACCGGTGTTGGTTCTGGGGTTGCGCCAATGCCAGCCAGCGCCTGATCGCGCAGCCTTTGCGCCTGGGTTGAGCCAGAATCTCGATCCAGAACCCATTCCAGACGTGTCAGCGCCAGTTGGTAGTTACCCTGCGTAATATTTTCTTCCGCCAGGGTAATTTGCCGCTCTAGCTGGGCCACCTGTTTATCTTGCAACGCCTTTTGGCCGCTTTGCCAGCCCAAAAAAGCGATCAGCAAAAACCAACCGATTAGCACCGAAAAGATAATGAGCAGCAGCCCGGCAATACGCACTGGCCGCCGCTTTTTTTGCGGTGGGGTTGACGATTGATTGCTTGGTTCTTTTGCCTGAGGTACAGCATCACTCATGAACGATAGTATACCTTATTTGTTGTCTCACCGTTTACAATCTGGGACCGATGTTAGGCTTTGGTTAATGGTTGGTTGTTTTAGGTGGTGCGGTTGATCATTTCACGATACACGGACACCGTTTCATTGGCGATCTGGCTTTGGGTGTAATGGGTCAGGACGCGTTGACGACCGTTTCTGCCCAGCTCATCCCGCAATGCTGGAGTTTGCATCAGGGCCAGCAACTGCTGGTACAACGCGTGTTCATCTCCCTCAGGGAAGATGAGGCCAGCCTCGCCAACGACGTTGGGAATCTCACCGCTGTTGGCCCCCACCACCGCCACTTCGCAAGCCATCGCCTCGACCAGTACACGGCCAAACTGCTCTTTCCAGTTCGGCAGCGTGCGTGAAGCCAGCACCAGGGCGTCCAGTTGCTGCAAATAGCCTGGCATCTGTGCCGAGGTGACCACCCCGTCAAACTGCACCCGGTCCCAGATGTCTAATTGGCGAGCGAGGTTTTCTAGGGACGGCCGTTCCGGTCCATCTCCAGCAATGTGCAGCCGCCACACACCGGGTAATTTTGCCGCTGCTCGCAGCAGCAAATCCACACCCTTCTCCGGCACCAGCCGCCGGTTGGCCGAGCCAATGACAAAGCCGCGCCCCGGATCGCGCTGCTCTGGCGGTTGGAATAGTGTGGCATCTACGCCAAACTGGGGAATTACCTGCATTGGACCGCGATACCCTTTTTGCCGCCAAACATCCGCTGCTGCCTGGTTGCCCATGATGGCATAATCAATTTGGGTCAACACCCGTTTTTCCAGCAGATTAAAGGGAAAGGGATAGTTGCGGCATAAATTTTGCCAGGAAAAAAAGAGTGATTTGGCCCCCACGCGCCGGGCCTGGCGCAGGGCCAGCCAGGTGGCCAGGTTGTAAGGTTCCTCGTCGATATGCACGACATCCGGGTGAAGGGTTGCCAATCGCTGCTTGAGTTTGGGAAAATAGTAGGTGTGAAACTGTCCGTTAAAGCGAATGGGATCGACCAGCAGCCGGTAGCCTTCGGTGTGGGCTCTTTCCAACTTTATGGGACCGGCTGGATCATACCAGACGGGCGGCACAATGACGGTGAGGTCAATGTCTTTATGCCGGGCTATCGCCTCTAGCTTGGTCTGATATGATCCAACCAGACATGCCTTTGAGAGCATCAAAACTTTCATGTGATCGTCCGCAAATTTCGCAGATTACACTGATTTCCCGTCTGCGAAATCTGTGTGTAATCTAGGGATATTCCTTCCTAATAATTGTTTGCCATTTATTTGACAGTTGCTTTGGAAAGTTGGTTTTCGCCCCCGGTGTGCTGGTTGACGCAAGGGGCTATTTTGCTATACTTGCCACGTTTTGACAAACAGACACACTATGCAAACCACCCATAAAAATCACCGAAGCCCGTCCACATTTGGATGGGCTTTATTACTACTGGCAGTGGGAACGGCCGTTTTCCTGCGCTTCTACAATTTGGCAAACTGGCCTCCGGGATTGTACCGGGATGAAGCATTTAATGGGCTGGATGCGCTGCGGGTGCTGGATGGGAAGCCAGCTCTTTTTTTTACCGCCAACAATGGGCGTGAACCGCTCTACATTATGCTCACGGCACTGAGTGTGGCCCTGTTCGGCCGTACGGTGCTGGCGGTGCGCCTGGCCGCCGCCGTGGTGGGCAGCCTGACAACGCTGCTGGTTTACAAATTGGGCCAGAGCTGGTTTGGCTGGCGTGTGGGGCTGCTGGCGGCGTGGCTGTGGGCCATCACGCTGTGGCCGGTGCATCTTAGCCGCCTGGGGCTGCGCACCATTTTGCTGCCTGCTGCGTTGGCGCTAGCCTTTTGGCTGGGCACAGAAGCGTACCGTCGCAACCAGCCGCGCTGGTGGCTGGCCGCTGGCGTGGCCTACGGTCTGGGCTTCTACACCTACCTGGCGATCCGTTTTACGCCGCTGCTGCTGCTGGCATTGGGTGCGTTTTTATTCTGGCGCGGGCAGCGGGCAAGATTGCGAGGTGGGGTGGTCTGGTTTTTGTTGGGAACGGCCGTTGCCCTTCTCCCCCTCGCTCTCTTCTATCTGCAAAATCCCGATCTACTGCTGGGGCGCACGGATCAGGTTTCCATTTTGAATCCCGCCATCAACCACGGCGATTTTTGGGGCACATTGTGGCAGCACGCTTGGCAGTCGCTGGGCTTGTTTTTCTGGCGTGGCGACACAATTTTGCGGCACAATCCGGCGGGACGGCCGTTGTTCGATTGGCTCATGGCGGGTCCGTTTGTGCTGGGGTTAATTTGGTGTTTGCGTCACTGGCGCAAGCCTGCGGCAGCGGCCGTACTGCTCTGGACTGCCATCATGCTGGGCGTCACGATTTTGGCTGAAGATGCGCCACATTTTTTGCGCGCGGTTGGTGTTTTACCGGCAGCGCTGTTTTTGCCAGCGTTGGGGTTGGCCTGGCTGTGGCGCTGGTCGCGTTTGCCCCAAGTTGTGCGGGATGGGTTGGTGATCGTACTTGTTGTGGGGAGTTTGCTGTTTACTGTGCGAGATTATGTTAACTATAACCAGCAACCAGATACGACCCTGCTGTTTGAGGCGGCAGCTACAGAGCTGGCGGGACAGTTGAATGAAGAAGCGGCGGGAACGGCCGTTTACCTGGATCGCTGGTTTTGGGATGAACCAAGCCAAAAAGGGTGGCCCAGCATTCCCTTTTTAGCTAATTTGGAGAATGTGATCTTTTATCGCCCAGAAAATGGCCTGCCACCTGCCGCACCAGGCCAACCCAAAAGCCTCTACGTCTGGCCATTTGGGGATCTGGAATTTGTGCCGCAGCTTTTGGCGGATGCAGATATGGTGGTGGTGGAAAACGGCCGTCTCGCCCGAGGTGATTTGGAACCGGAACCTTATCCACTGTATGTTCGTTATGCTAGTGGTACTGCGTCCAACGCCGGCCCAGCCATTAACTTTAGTAATATGTTTTTGCTGCAAAGCTGGTCCGTTACCCCGCTGGATGAACAGACGGTGCAGGTTGAACTTATCTGGCAAAAAACTGGCGATGCATTGCCCACCCAGATTGCTTTTTTGCATGTGTTAGGCGGTGAAGCCTTATTAGCTCAGGCAGATGCGCCACCGGGTGGTGCTTATTGGTTCCCTCACTGGTGGCTGGCTGACCAGGCTGTGCATGAGCAGCGCATTCTGACGCTGCCCGAACCATTTGATCCGGCGCTTCACACAATTCGTGTAGGCTTGTATGATCCGCCAACAGTAGAACGCTTGCCCGTCATTGGGGAGAATGGAACCGTTCTAGGTGATGGTTGGCAGTTGGCTCCCTGACAGAAAAATGCGATTTCTCTCAGAAATTGTATTTTTGTACCCGTAACGTCTTATAATCGTGTAGAGAGCGTTGTTGAGGAAGAGGAAAATGGGGGTAAAACAGCGATGGTTGTGGTTGGTTTTACTCAGCTACTTTTTAAGCGGCGGCCTGTTGCTGTGGCTTAGATCCGTGCCTGGCTTGCAGGCGCAAACGCCGCCAACCGCCACACCGGATGCTGAGGGCGTTATTTATGATGTTGTTCAGCCCAATGATTCGCTGTGGGGCATTGCCGCCCGCTCTGGCATTTCGCTGACGGAACTGCTCGACCTGAACAATTTATCAGAAGATGCGCTGATTCAGCCGGGTGATCGTCTGATTGTTGGCATTGTGGAGCCACCGGTTAGTCCAACGCCGGAGGCTTCACCCACGGTGGCCGCCACGCGTGAGCCACCGACGCCAACCGTTACGCCGCAGCCTGGCCCGGTTACGGCCGTTTGCCTGGTCGCCTTCTCTGATGAAAACGGTAATGGTGAGCGGGAACTAACCGAGCCGTTGCAGGCGGGCGTGGCTTTCACTGTGTTTACGACGGAAGCGGTGGTGGCCAATTATGTGACGGATGGCATTTCTGAACCGCACTGCCTGACAGAGTTAGCTCCAGGTGACTACCAGATTACTCGCTCGGTGGGGCGCGGCGAAACGTTGACCAACAGCGGCAACCGGACGGTAATTTTGGCCGCTGGCGACCAGGTGATGCTGGGCTTTGGTGGTTTGATAGGGTCTACGCCGGTGCCTACGGCCGTTCCACCCACACAGCCTGTCAACCTCATTGGTAGCGATAGTGAGGTACCCACCACAATTGTCTCTGACGCCGGGGGTGAGGTGACGCCAACTGCGACGGGAAATGAGGCTGGACGGCCGTTTCTTATTGGCGCAGGGATTCTAATCGGCATATTATTGATTGGTACGGCCGTTTTGATCAGCCGTCATCGAACTTAATTCTTAAACAACACAGTGCACCATTTTATCTTGATGAGATGGTGGCTGAGGAAGAGGTGTGTTGAATGAAAAAAAATAGCTTCAAACTCGTGTTTCTTGTTTTGTTGTTGCTGGGTATGGGGGGGCAGGCACAGCGCACTGTCGCCCAAACCAATCTGCTGCAAAATCCTGGCTTTGAGCTGCCCTACAACAGCGATGGCTCCGCCAATGGCTGGGGGCGCTGGTTCCGCGTCAGCAGTGCCGATAAGTTTGATGATTGCACCAATGGTTACCACAAAGAGCCACACTGGAGTGCAGAAACCAACAGCTCCCCCTTGATCAATTCCGGTTCCGCTTCTCAGCATGTGGGCAATTCTTGGGACACCTGGGCGGCGGGCGTGCTACAAACGGTGAACGTCACGCCGGGCAGCACGTATCGCTTTACTGTCTGGGCCAGAGGTCGGGGTTCTAACGATGATTATCCGGCACCGTCAGAAGGTGGCTTGCGCATGGATGTGCAGGTGGGTATCGATCCCAACGGTAGTGGCGTTTGGAGTGATGGTGATGTGAAGTGGAGCGGTTTTATTCAACCACATGATCAATGGCAGCAAGCCACGGTTGAGGTGACGGCTACAGGTGACAAAGTGTCTGTATTTGCGGCTGGCGATTATGGTTTGGAAGGTGCGAACCAATGCCGTGCCCATTTGGACGTTTGGTTTGATTCTGCTGAACTGATTGAAGTTGGCCCGCCACCGACAAACACGCCGGTGCCGCAGCCAACCTCGCCGCCTCCGCCACCGGCCACCAGTACACCAATCCCCACAGAAACACTTGTGCCTACGGAAACGGCCGTTCCCACCGAAGTTCCCACCAATACACCAGAACCGCCAGCCGGAGCCACCATTTGCGTCAACGCCTTTGCCGATGACAATGCCAATGGCCAGTTTGATACCAATGAAGGTTATATGGGCAGTGTGGCTTTCCGCGTGGCCAGCGGGTCGCAGGTTATTGGCCAGGCTGTGTCCAGTGGCACGAGTGAGCCAGTTTGCTTTGAAGGTCTGGACGCAGGTGTTTATCAGATCGAACAGGTTGTGCCAGGTCCATTAGAAATGACCACAGCGGCCAACACCACGGTGACCGTTGAGGAAGGCCAATCCGCAGGCGTACAGTTTGGCAGCCGCCTGAAAGTCGAGAGCGATACTGCTGAAGCGGACAGTGTGGCCGATACTGGTTCTGCTACCGTGGCACCAACTGTGGCCAGCGATGAAGCTGCTCAAACAGTTGAAATCCCAGATGAGGGGTCTAATCTGGCCTCTTACAGCGGTTTGATTGTGCTTGTCCTGGCGGTTATTCTGCTTGGTGGCATTCTGTTTGTTGTGCTGCGCCGAACCGCATAATTGCCTAAAATCAGGAGTGGCAGTCCTTGGCTTGCTTCGCTGCAAACCTGTTATTTTAGGATTGCCACTCCTTTGTTACCTTAATCCTGTTTCATGAGGCTGCAAGATGAACGGCCCCCTTTTTGGTAAAGAATTTCAATCGCAATTTGATCAGATTGATAAACGTATCACGTTTTGGATGGCCCGGTATGGGCTGGCCATCATGCGGATTGGTTTGGGAATTGTCTTTTTCTGGTTTGGGGCGCTCAAATTGTTTCCTGGCTTAAGTCCAGCAGAAGAATTGGTGCGCAACACAACCTATTTTGTGAACCCAGATTGGTTTATTCCCGTGCTGGCTTTGTGGGAAATGGCCATTGGCCTGGGATTGATGTTGGGTAGATTTCTGCGCCTGACGCTGCTGCTGCTTTTCTTGCAGATGCCAGGTACGGCGCTGCCGCTAGTGGTGCTACCAGAAGCGGTGTGGACGCAATTTCCCTATGGCCTGACGTTGGAAGGTCAATACATCATCAAAAATTTAGTGCTGATTGGCGCAGGCCTGGTTTTGGGCGGTACCGTTCGTGGTGGCAGGCTGGAGCCGGAACCATCTAAGTAATGTTTTGTGAATGATAAGGTGCACTCGCGCTGGTTTGCCAGCAATTGGGCTGGCTTGCTGGCGATTTTGCTCATCGCCTTGGTGGCCGCCTGGCCGGAGCTTTCCCAGCCGGGCTTGCTAAATACGCGCGGTGGGGGTGACAGTATTTTTATTACAGCGATTACATCAGTTGGAAACGGCCGTTCTCAATGGCCATTTTCCCGTGCGCTGGATGCCAGATGCCAATTACGGCTATGGTTATCCGTTCTACAACTTTTACGCCCCCCTCTCAATTTACAGTGCGTTTCTGTTTCGGCTGCTGGGCTTTAGCTTTGTGCGGGCTATTCACCTTTCCCATTTGTTGGGATATTTGGTGGCGGGCTGGGGTAGTTTTGCCCTGGCACAACGCTGGTTTAACAGCCGCTGGGCCGGTTTGCTGGCGGCTGCCGCCTATACTGCGGCTCCGTTCCATCTGGTCAACGTCTACGTGCGCGGCGATTCACTAGCCGAGTTTTGGGCGATGGCCTTCTATCCGCTGGTAATTTTGGCCGCAGATGGGCTGTTTGGCGGCGGGCGGCGGCAGATAGCGTTGTTTGCCTTGGCCTATGCTGCCCTCATTCTCAGCCACAATATTTCTGCCCTCATTTTTTCGCCCTTTTTGTTGCTTTACTTGCTGCTTCGTTTTTTACCGCAGAGAACGCGGAGAGCGCAGAGTGGAAACAGTTTCCAATCCTTCGGCAGGCTCAGGACAGGTTCTCCAATCTCCAATCTCCTATTTGGCCTGATTCTGGCATTGGCTCTCGCTGCCTGGTTCTTTGTTCCGGCACTGGCAGAGCAGTCGCTGGCGCAGCTGGATACGGTGACCAGTGGGTATTTTCATTACAGCAATCATTTTTTAGGCACGGCCGAATTTCCGCTCAGCCAATCGTCCTTTTTTGTCGATTACAGCGTGGTGGATCGGGAAGCATTTCGCATGGGATTGGTGCAAACGGCCGTTACCGTTGCCGGATTGCTAGGCGTGTTGTGGCTCTGGTTCAAGCAGCGTAGGCAAGTCGTGATTCCAGCCATCTTCATTGTGCTAACGGTGGCGGTGAGCAGCTTCATGCTGACGCCGTTGTCTGGCTTGCTGTGGGAACATTTGCCGCTGCTTTCTTTTACCCAATTTCCCTGGCGCTTTTTGTCGGTGCAGGCGTTTGGCGGCGCGCTGGCAGTGGGAGCGTTGGCGGCGGTGCTGCCCAAGCCAAGTTGGTGGACACCACCGCTTATCTTTTTGCTGCTTTTTAGCAGCCTGGGCCAGCTTAAAACCGATCATCTGCCGCTAACCGATGCGGACGTAACGGCCGAATCGTTAGCGCAGTACGAATGGTTCACGGGCAACATCGGTACCACAATTAGCTTTGAATATTTGCCGCCAACGGTGCAGCCACGGCCGTATACCAGTGCCTGGCTCAACAGCGGCGAGCGCTGGACGGTGACGCCGCTATCAGGTGAGTTGGTGGCGGCAACATTGGATGAGCAGCGCACGGCGAAGCAACAGTGGACGGTGGAAACGGCCGCACCCAGCACGCTCATCTTCCCTACAATGCACTGGCCGGGTTGGCAGGCGGAAGTTGATAATGAGGTGGTGGCGATACGGCCGTCTACAGGCAACGGACTCATCGAACTAGACGTACAAGCGGGCAAACACGAAATTGTGTTGCAATTGATGCGCACGCCTGTTCGGCTGTGGGCGGAGCTGGTGTCGTTGCTGGCAATTTTCGTCACAATCTGGCTGTTACAGCTAAGTAGACCCCGGTGGAACCGCAAAACTGAACTGTCCCTGGCCGGATTCTTTCTGTTGGCGCTTATCCCCCACCTCTGGCCGGAGCAAGCGCTGCCACGGAATTTGCGCACCTGGGATTTTGTGCAGATGGGCTATCTGCATCCAGAGCCAGACGGCGTGGTTTTTAGCAATGGCGTGATGCTGCAAAACGCTGCCATTCCTGAAGAAGTTGAGGCGGGCGATACACTTCGCATAGAGCTTGGTTGGGATGTGCCACCAGCGGCAGATGTTACTTTGAGTCTCTTTTCCCCGGCGATTAACTGGCCCACCGAGCCAGCATCACAGCCTCCCCCCATTGCCTGGCAAACAGTATCGGGTGGCACCGCCACAACGGTTTTTGAGTTAAATTTGCCGGAAAATGTGCCATCCGGTTTGTTTGTGCCGCGTTTGTCGTTGGCAGACGGCCGTCCCCTCACCCCATCGGGCCGCAGCCGCAATGCCCTCTTTTTGCAGCCAGTTCGTGTGTTGCCCAACGCCAATACATTGCCCGAGGCGGATCAACTCACCGTGAGAGGCATTGATGTGCAGCAAACCAGCGACGGGCAACTCGCGGTGCAACTGGCCTGGTTTACGCCGCAGCCGCTCAGCCAAAATTATAATGTCGCTCTTCGCCTGACAGACGCGCAGGGTCGATTTGTACGCGTGGAGGATGTGCAGCCGGGTTATGGCTTTTTGCCCAGCAGCGGCTGGCCTGCTGGGCAGTGGGTGTACGATTGGCTCACAATCCCTTTGCCCCCACAAGAAGAGCAGCATGAACGGCCGTTTGTCCTGGTCGCCCAACTGTATGATGTGACCAACCCGAACACGGCCGTTCTAACCCGGCGGCTGGGTGAAGTGGTGGAAACTGAAACGAGGCTGGTCTTCCGGCCAACGGAGCCGGTGTTTGAGCTGCCAGAGGGGATTGTGCGGGAAACGGCCGTATTTGGAGATGAAATTCAGCTGCGAGGGTATCAATTTAGCCAGACAGATGACATGCTTGATTTAACACTGGTTTGGCAGGCATTAGAAAACGGCCAAACCGACTACACGCGCTTTGTCCATTTGATCGAGGCAGAATCAGGCGGCGCGCCGCTGGTGCAAAGCGACAGCCCGCCGCGCTACGGCAGCTACCCCACCAGCCAGTGGACGGCTAGCGAGGTTGTCATCGATACGATCACGCTGCCGCTGGCGAACGTGCCGCCGGGCCGCTACCAATTGGCGGTTGGCTTTTACAACCAGCTTACGTCAGGCCAGTTTGACCAGTTGCCAGTGCAAAATGGGTTGGGGGAGATGGTGCCAGAAGGCCGTTTCATTTTGCCCATCATGGTGACAGTGGTGCCGTAAAAGTAATTGGGTTATTGATGAGCCAATTACCCAATTACCCAATTACTGAATCACTCAATTACTCTCAACAAACTTTACCGCTTTCGCCACGCTATCTTTCGGGCTGATTTTGATTTGTTCGTCGGCAAAACGGCCGTCTTCATCGATGACAAAATGGCTGCGAACGATGCCCATGTACGTATTGCCGTACATCTTCTTTTCACCCCATACGCCGTATGTTTCGGCAACGGCATGGTCAGTATCGGCCAATAAGTTGTAGGGGAAGCCCATCTTGGCCCGCCATTTTGCCAGGTCTT
>JBNKLQ010000089.1:0-20991 GCA_050292445.1 Promineifilaceae bacterium (SeqCode)
GTGTGTCCGGTGCTGGTACCGGCGTCGGCAAATCGACGTTTTGGGACACAATATAGCCCGCATCCTCCAGCACGTGCTTTAGGTGATGGACGTAATCAACCCCTTCCAGCGGGGCGGTGGCGTGCAGCACACGGAAAAAGTTAACGTAGCACAGCCGAATGCCGCGCTCGCGGGCGAAATGTGCCCAATTGTGGCAGGCAGCATGATAATCAAGCGGAATCATCTCTTCTGGGGTGAATTGGTGCGCCAAAATCAGATGCGGGGCGCGCCGCTTGGCCACAAACCAATCCCCTTTTTGGTGGCGGGATTCGGCAAAATAGACCAGGGAGAGATTATGCGCTTCCATTGCTTCGACCGTTTCATCGAGGTGCATTTCGTGGCCCAAAATCATCTTTCCGGCAAAGGCAACGGTGTGGCTGAGAACGGCCGTTTGCGCCAAAGTCCGTTCCAGCAAATCTTTTTCCGGCCAGGCATAGCTCACCGGGCGCGGCACCAACGCCAACCCGCTGGCCTGGATTTTTTGCGCCAGCGCCATGTTGTACCCCAGCCCAATTTCGCCGATGGTGGGCAAATCCCCGGCAAAAACGAGGGTTTGATCATCCAGGCAGTTCGCTTGCGTGTAGGGCAGCCTTTCGCGCAGTTCGGTAGCCAGGTGCTGCACCAGTGGCTGACTGCCGTGCAGGTAGTTCCAATGCCCCACGCGGGGGGCGTCCTGGCGGGGTTGGGTTGGGGCTTGTGGCGTGAGTTGGCCGGTGTGCAGCAGCCGGTTTAGCGTGAGTTCAGGCAGCGAAAGGTGGGTCGCACCATTATCGGCCAGCATTTCCACCAGTTCGGTCAGCGGCAGCCCGGCACGGATGGCGGCGGCCTGCGCGTCGTCAAAATCTACGCAGATGGCGATGCGGTTGTTTTGTTGTTCCCACTGCTGGCGGCGCTGCAAAACACGGCCAGAAGCGACGCCGCCAGCGACAGCCAGGGTGAGTGAAAGCAGGCGTGATAGTTTCAAATCCTTCTTCTCCGTTTGAACCAGGTGCCAGGCACGGGCAGTTCGATCTTTACTGGGCAAGACTGCAATGCCCGTGCCTGGCACCTCATACTTTTTATTTTCGCAGCATTTGCGCTGTATCGGTGCGGCTGAACTGTACGGCCGTTTGCCAAACCCGCCATTTTTCACCCAATGTGGGTGCCCATCGCGCAATTTCCACACGATCCTTGATGCCACGCCGCAGCCGGTCACCCAGAGTGACCAATGGTTTTTGCTGGGTGCGGCGCAGCACGTAGGCCAAATCCATTTGGGTGATGCGCTGGCGCAGGCGGGCGGGCGTTTTTTCAGCCAGATGAAGCAACACACCTTCTGGCACGGGTGCACCGACCAATTTTTGAGCCAGCGAAAGGGCCGCCAGCACGTAGCCAGCCGTGCGAGATTCTTCAATCCGCTGCAGGGAAAGTTCCCAATCCACCTTGTTTGCCTGGCTAATTACCAGCAAGTCGGTAAGCTGGACAAAAGAAGGTGCGCCCTGGATGAGGTGAAAGCAAAAGTGGAGGCAGATGTGGTGCAGCAAGTCAGTTGGGTTGAGGACGTGGCAAGGTGGGGTGTTGGGGCTGAGAACGGCCGTATCCAACCGATCCCGAATCCCTGGCGTCATATCTGCTCTTAGCCCAAACCAAGATTCTTCGAGCGAGCTGTGTGGTTCAACAGTACGATCCAGACTGGCAGATAAATAGGGATTTGGGGTGGCGCTGCTAGTTTTGGTTTCTTCACGGCGAAAAGTGCTGGTGTGCTTGGTTACCCGCGCCCCTGTCTCAGCCGATTTGTGCTTGCCGCCGTAGCCCAGCTCCAGCAGCACGATTTCTGCCTGGGGCAGCTCATCTGGTGTGAACAGCAGGTCGATGTCATTCATGGGTCGCAGCGCAGGCGCGGCGTAATAACATGCCGCCAGATGCACACCCTTTAGGGCCACAGGGTTTAGATTTGCCCGTGTGCAGGCAGCCAACACCTGAGCCAGTTGAGCATAAATTGCCTCGCTTCGCTGGGTTTGGGCTTTGTGCGTAACAGCCAATTTGGCTGTCGCTTTGGCCGGAATTTTGGCCTCCCACTCTTTTAGCCGTGCGTAGACCTGTGGGGCGACACCAAAGGCGATGGCGCGCACCACAAAATCATCCCAATGAAGCTGCTGGGATTGATGTAACCAGGTATCAGGCTGTTGCTGGGGGCGTAAAACGTCTAAAAGTTGTTGGGTTGTTTGGGTGGCTGTTTGGGTTGTCATGCAATGTTTTCGCGCAAATTCTGGTCAAAGAGAGGCACATTACCAACCGACACAGCAGGCTTTATCTCAGGTAAGTCTGCGACCGATTAAAAATTAGTGGCTGCTGAACGTAACCTGGGTCAATTCTTCGTGCTTGGTGATTGCTGGTTTCTTGTACATTTACCTTCTCCTACTGGTTTGAGTGGTTTATTCGGTTAAAAATATTATTGGGGAGTTTCTGATTTAGTGGCTGCTAAATGTAACCTGGGTCAATTCTTCGTGCTTGGTGATTGCTGGTTTTTTGTACATGGTTTTCTCCTAAAATTAAGAAATGGGCCGTACCTGGCGGTAACGCGCCTCCCTTTGACCAAATTTATCACCTGTCTCTGGATGCATTCCAAACAGTCCCTGGTTTGTTAAGTTGTTGCGTAGTGGCAGTGAAGTCTGTTTATAAATGGCTTGCTTGCCAGAAGCATTAGTGAATAGTATAACCGTTTTGCCCTTTTCGACAATTTGTACATTCTTATGAAATTGGATTCATCGTGAAAATTTCGGGTTTTGATTGGCTATCTCACTTGGATGAAACGGGGCTGGAAGATTTTTGGCAGCGTCAGGCGAATCGGCTGAAGTTTGCCAGGGATGAGCGACTGTTTGGTCATCTGTTGCGAGTGCAAAGTAATCGGGCTGACTTGCTTACGGCCGTTGATCTCGCGCTGCAAAATTACACCCAAACCAGCCAAACCAGGCCAGCGTTGGGCGAGATTCAGCTGGTGGTCCAGCCTATGCGTCGCTCCCCTGGTCTTGCCCCAGATAACTTGATGCAGCAAATCAGTTACAGTGGCAGCGGCGATTGGCTAATGATGCAGCTGGGTGGCTGGGGGATGGCGCATCTGGATTTGGCAAAGCGGCGGGGAACGGCCGTTCTCGATCAGAGCCTTGCCGCCAGACCCGATCTGGTGGCCCAATGTGTGGTGCACACGCTGCTGCTGAACTTGGTCATTGCACATGGTTATGGGATGTTGCACGCTTCCTGTTTGCTTCGAGATGGGGTGGCGCTGCTGCTGCTGGCCCCGCACAACACGGGCAAATCAACCACCGCGCTGCGGCTGGCACTGGCGGGTTTCCCGCTGCTCACGGACAGTATGGTCTTTGTGGATGAAGCGGGCTTTTTGCATGGCTATCCGGTTGGCCTGGTGAAGCTGCGTGGCGATATGGTAAATGAGTTTCCCCAGTTACGGCCGTTTCTGCAAAGCGAAATTGTGCGCCAGGAAACCAAATACCGGGTGGATTTACGTTCGGTAAATACTGATTTTGTGCAGGAAACGGCCGTTCAGCCCAAGAAAGTTATTCTGTGTTTGCTGTCTCGCCATGATGAACCTGAAACAGTGATTGAGGAAGTGGGGGAAACGGCCGTTATCCAGGCGATCCTGCAAAACAGTTTGTATGTGGATCGGCCGCAGGTTTGGCAGCAGAATGTAGAGAATTTGCAGAAGTTGTTGGTGGGGGAAACGGCCGTTGCACTAAAACTAGGTTACGATCAGAGAAGCTTAATTCAATCGCTGAACAAACTTGTCGCCTAACGTCTGCTCGCCAAGATGACAAGGATTTTTCCGTTCAACCTGGAATAAACGGCTTCTATCGCAAACATCTTAAATTCTTTTCTCACCTCATCTTCTGTAAAAATGTGGTGTGGCAATCCCCGTTCTGGCCCTTCTAGCGGAACACAGGTGCCTGGCTCAATTTCCTTGTACGGATATTTGTCATCCAAGCCTCCTGCGACACTGACAATCATGAAGCCGTTTGGGATCAGCACTCTCCAAAGTTCCTGTATCACCAACCGAATCGCATCTATTCGTGCATGATGGATAGATTGAACCGACCAAATACCATCAAAACTGCTTTTCCTGAAAGGCAGCGGCAATCGGAAATCGCATTGCACTAGGGAAACCGGCATCGTTGCTGAGGCAAGCCTTTGCCGCGAGATATTCAATCCAGTGGGGGAAATATCAGCGCCAATCATGTCAAAACCTTTTTTTGCAAAAGGGACCAGATAATTTCCGTTTCCACACCCCAAATCAAGAATGCGGTGGCAGTTCCGACTTTGGAGAGTAGGCACAACTTCATGGAACAGTGGTACGGGATCTTGTTGGGGCCATTTATCTTGCTGATAGATTATTTCCCATGGATGTTCTATATCAGGCATCATGACACACTTTTGGTATAGAGGTGTTTAACACGACCTCAAATGGCTACATCTTATAGGATCCATTACCAATAATAATCAATCCATTCGTGCAACAGCCTGGTATCGTGAGTAATTAGATTATTGCGTAGTTTGTTGCCCCAAACATAGTAGAGTACGTGATACAGATAGCCCATATTGAAGATTCGTCGGAATGGGACAAATACTTTATATACTGCTTCAATCTCAGAATCTGAGAGGCCACCCGCGTTCTCATATCCGCGCAGGAAATATTCAAGCCGTCTTTTCCGATTATCGACAACATCTTCGCGAATTCCTGCGCTAAAGTTTCCTAGAAACGGTGACACATCATAGGCACGCCAACCATATCCACAAAAGTCAAAGTCATAGATGGTCAAATTACCATCGTTTCTTCTATGGATATTACCTGTATGAATGTCCCCATGACAAAGTCCCCAATTCCAATCTCTGGCTCGGTCTTGAATCTGTTCTTTCAGTTCCTTCACCACTTCCTTTAGAAAAGGTAGCTCAATCTGCGGGTTGAATTTACTGTAATCTTCTAATATTTCAATAGAACGATCCAGGAACAGCCGCTCATCCAGTTTCCAACGTTGGGGAAATTTTGGCATAGCATCCAGTAAAGTGTGCATTTCGGATATTAAGCGGCTTATTTCGATTGTCTCTCGCTCATCAATCGAATCGCTATTACAGGGAATACCCTCTGCTTCTGAGAAAAGCACACCAAACCGGATACCCTCCGGCATGTTGATTGTCAAGAGATATCGTCCGTTCTCCCTTGCGATGGGATAAGCAACCGATAATCCTGACCGTCTTAAGTAACTGACGATTTCTACTTCGGCCTCAATAGCAGCTTCATCGATATCGTTTCTGGCGTAGATTTTAAAAAAGAAGGGGAGATTTCCATTTGTGCATCGATAAATATCATTGACTCCACGATATTCAAACGCACATGCCGTGTTTTGAGGAATGTCACTGTAGTTTCCTCTTATCTTATCGAGTATATCAGCCGCAGCAATAGTAGACCGAACGATTTGCATCTTGCCTTCCTTGCAACGCAATTTTTTATAATTCAGGACTTACGCAGTGAAGACTACAAAAGTCTTGTTCTCTCTGGCAATAACAACATTTGCTCCGAGACTTTTGTAGTTCGGTTAGGGTAAATGCGTAAGTCCCATAATTATCTCAGTTCACCTAAGGCCGCGACACCAAGTTGGCATTTCCAAGAATGGCATCCACGACGCGTGAGAGGGGTGCCGTGGCGTCGATGATGATTCCGTTTTTGGGAATGTCTTCTTTTGTGGCATGGAGTCGCGCAATGAAGGCTCGCTCGCTGGCGCGTCCGCCAAACTCGTCTTCTGGCCGGAAAGCAAGACGCCGGTTCAGCGTGTCCAGATCGACCTCAAGCACAAAAACGGCATCAAATAGATCGATGAATTGCTCGAAGTTCCTGGAACCGCCGCAAAAGAACGTGGCGGCATGCGTTTGGTCGGCTACCAAAGCCCGGACCTTAGCGGCATCCCAGATATGATGCTCATGGGCGGAGCCAGCCAGGGGCTCGCCGGTTTGGGGATCGCCCTGATAGGCCAACTCCCTGTCGCCATGGATGGCGTGATAGCCGCGCCGTTGCAGCTCGTCGCAGACCGAGGTTTTACCGGTGCCGGAGACACCTTCGACTAAGTAGTTTTTGCAACCCATGTTTTATTCCCAATAGAAAACTATGCAGCTGACCCTTAACGAGGGCGTAGCCTGCATGATAAACCAGCCAAGCTTACTTCACAACCTCGAAGAAATTATCCAGTAAACGCCTAAACATTAACGAAAAATAAATAAGTAGGAAGATATGCGCAGAACGGCCGTTCTAAATAGTGGTCACTTTGGGCATTGCTGCTAAAATTAATGCTAATTGTTGCTAATGCGAATTTTTGCATTAAGGAAGCCCGCCCAGAGGAAAGGCAATGTCACACAACACAATTGATTACGTTCAGCAAATTCGAGAACGCGGCTACCGCATGACCCCCCAGCGGCAAATTGTTTTAGACACCGTTTGCGCCCATGGTGGGCACGCCACTGCCAGCGAAATTTATGAGTCGGTTAATTCGCAGCAGCCTGCCATAAACCGAGCGACGGTTTACCGTATTTTGGATTTTTTCTGTGAAATGCAGCTTGTAGCCAAAGCCGACATTGGCGGGCACACTGTTTTTGAGGTTGTGGGCGATTCACCACATCATCATCTGGTTTGCCGCCAGTGCGGGCATGTGACATCCCTGGAAGATCACCATTTTGATGATTTAGCCGTACACTTGCTAGAAGAGCACGGCTTTGAAGCGGATTTGTCTCACCTGGCGATCACCGGTCTCTGTGCTGAATGCAGGCAGGCGCAGAACGATTAGAAATTTGTAATTGGATAATATTGAACCTACCCAATTACGCAATTACCAAAATTTGTAAGGAGAATCAGATGATGTATTCATTCTTTTTGGCAGGTATCCAACTGCTGCACGTTCCCGATGGTTTTTTGAACATCCCCATTTCCGCTTTGTGCTGGCTGGTGACGCTGATCGTGCTTTATTTTGCCGTGAAGCAGGCACAGCTCGATTTTGATGAGCGGCTGGTTCCCCTGGCGGGCATCATGGCTGCTTTTATTTTTGCCGGGCAAATGTTGAACTTCCCGGTGGCAGGCGGCACGTCGGGCCATCTTATTGGGGCAACGCTGGCGTTTATCGTACTGGGGCCGTGGGTAGGCGTGCTGGCGATGACGGCCGTTATCGCCTTACAAGCACTCCTATTCCAGGATGGTGGTCTGGTCGTCATGGGGGCCAATATTTTGATCATGGGCATTGTGCCTGGATTTGTGGGTTACGGTGTGTTCCAAATGGTGAAGAATCAATCGCGAATGGTGCAGTTGGGGGCAACGGCCGTTGCTGCCTGGTTCTCCGTCATGATTGCTGCGCTGATCACCGCTTTGCTCCTGGGCTTTAGCGGAACCACCTCGTTGAGCGTGGCTATTCCCGCCATGTTGGGCGTCCACGCCCTCATCGGCATTGGCGAAGCGCTGATTACCGTGGCCGCGCTGAGTTTTATCATGCAAACGCGCCCGCAGCTGCTCACCGATTCTGCGCCAGCGGGCAGCGGTAAATGGATCGTGGCCGGGATTATTCTGGCGCTGATGGTAGTGTTTTTTGCCCCACTGGCTTCTGGTTCGCCCGATGGCCTGGAGTGGGTGGCGGAACAGGCTGGCTTTTTGGATACGGCCGTAGACGCTCCCTTCCAAATTTTACCCGATTACACCATTCCCGGTTTGGGTGAAACGGGTGTTTCTACCATTTTGGCAGGTGTTGTTGGCGCATTGATCGTGGCTGGCGTCACGTTTGGCCTGGGCCGCATTTTGCGCCGCCAAAGGTAATTGATTGGGATGCACGTCAATACATTTGACCGTTACGAAGCGGGCAGCAGCCCTTTGCATCAGCTTGACCCTCGGGTGAAGGTTGTGTTTACCCTGCTGTTCATCGTTTCCAATGTATTGTTGCCGGATGGGGCCTGGTTAGCCTTTGTCGCTGCCTGGCTGATTTTGCTGCTGGTCAACCGGACCGCTCACTTTCGCTTTGGCTACCTGTTCAAACGCTCTTTTATTGCTCTGCCGTTTGCCCTGGCGGCCGTAACGGTCATCTTTACGCAGCCGGGTGAGCCATTGGCCAGTTGGGTATGGGGCAGCCGCACCATCATCATCAGCGATGCCGGTCTAATTCGCTTTGTGAGTATTGTCATTCGCAGCTGGCTTTCGGTGCAGGCGGCCATCTTGCTGACGGCAACCACGCAGTTTCCCGATTTGATGCACGCGCTGCGCCATCTGAAGGTGCCCTCTATTCTCATTTCCATCATCAGCTTCATGTACCGCTATTTGTTTGTGTTGGTGGATGAGGCGCTGCGTCTGCTGCGAGCGCGGGAAGCGCGCAGCGCCCGGCTAGTAAACGATGGCAAGCACGGCGGCACTGTTTTTTGGCGGGCTAAAGTGACGGGCAATATGGTCGGACAGCTGTTTGTGCGCAGTTTTGAGCGCAGCGACAAGGTGTACAACGCCATGCTGGCCCGTGGTTACCGTGGCCAACTGCTGACGATGAATCCGCACATCATGCGCCGCCAGGATTGGCTGTTGCTGTTGTTTGGTTTGCTGCTGATTGTTGTTTTACAGGTGATCGGCCATTTACTTTAGATTATTTTTATAATCCTTGGCGACGATAGCAGAAATAGAACGCGGATTTGCCTGATTTACCTGATCAGGGCGATCAGGTGAATCTGCGTTCTATTATTTTACGGAGATTATAATGCCAATTGTTCATGAATCTGATATTTTAAGCCAACGGCCGTCCAGCAACGGAGCCGTCAAACCCACTCTGGAAGTCACCGACCTGAGCTTTTCTTATCCAGATGGCCATCGGGCATTATTCGATGTTTCGCTGTCGATTGGCGCGGGGGAGAAAGTGGCCCTGGTCGGGCCAAATGGGGCGGGCAAAAGCACGCTCATGCTGCATCTGAACGGCTTGCTGGCTGGCGAGGGCACGTTGGCCGTAGCGGGGCTGCCCGTCGCCAAAGAAAACTTGCCGCTGATTCGCAGCAAGGTTGGCATGGTGTTCCAAAATCCCGACGACCAGTTATTTTCGCCGACGGTGTTTGACGATGTGGCCTTTGGTCCGCTGCACATGGGTTACCCAGAGGCGGAAGTGCGCCAGCGGGTGGAAATAGCATTGGCGCAGGTGGGAATGGCAGGTTTTGGCGAGCGGTTATCCCATCATTTAAGCATCGGCCAGAAGAAGCGGGTGGCCATTGCTACGGTACTGTCGATGGACCCAGAAATTTTGGTGCTGGATGAACCATCGGCGGGGCTGGACCCGCGTGCCCGACGTTCACTCATTGAGCTGCTGCGCGCGCTGCCGCTGACGATGCTGGTCTCGACGCACGACATGCTGCTGGTGCAGGAACTGTTTCCGCGCATGATTGTGATGGATGAGGGGCGCGTGGTGGCGGATGGGGAAACGGCCGTTCTCCTCCGAGACATTGCCTTTTTAGAAACACACGGCCTGGAGATGCCGGTAATCGGTGAACAGTAATCAGTAATCAGTTTTTTCACCGATTACCGTTCACCGATAACGGATTACCGAACTTACTGAATACTGAGAAACTGAATGTCCGGGTATTTTTCGCCGTAAAAACTCAACTCGTGGGGGGAGGAGAAGAGAGCCACGAGACGGCCGTCTACATCCTCGGTGCGCATCATGCCGTAGCGCCAGGGGAGCTGGTCAATTTGGTCTTGCGGCCCTTCCACCCAGCGAGAAAGCTGGTGAGGCAGCGGTTCCAACTTTGTCTTGACGTTGTACTCATTTTCCAGCCGTGCCTGAACGACTTCAAACTGCAAAACACCCACCACGGCCAAAATTGGATCGCGCCGCGTGGCGTCTGTTTCGTACAAAACCTGCATGGCTCCTTCGGATTCCAGTTGATGAATGCCTTTGAGGAATTGCTTTTGCTTGCCCACATCCAGGTTAACCAGTCGGGCGTAATGCTCGGCGGCAAAGCGGGGGATGGGGTCAAAGCTAAAGTTTCCCTCGCTGCTGATGGTGTCGCCGATGCCAAATTCCCGGTTGCCGGGCAGGCCGATGATGTCCCCTGCGTACGCTTCATCCACCACGGCACGCTCGTCGGCAAAAAAGGTGTAGGTGCGGGAAAGTTTGATGATCTTGTCTGTTTTGGGATGTTTCACCTGGACGTTGCGCTCAAAACGGCCGCTGCAAATCCGCAAAAAGGCCACGCTGTCCCGATGCCGTGGGTCCATGTTGGCCTGAATCTTAAAGACAAAGCCAGAAAATCCAGGTGAAACCGGGTCGATTTCACCCGCATCGCTGGGGTAACTGCTGGGTGGTGGGGCCATTTTGATGAAGTCGTCCAGGAATAGTTGCACCCCAAAATTGGTTAGAGCACTGCCAAAGTAAACGGCCGTTTGCTCCCCGCTCAAAAACTTTTCATGATCATATTCAGCCAGCTCATCCAGCAAGCCAATGTTCAGATGCAGCTCCTCAAACTGGAAGTCGCTAATGCCCGCTTCAATACGTGGATCATCCAGCGTTGTAATGTATTCTGGCGAGATAGTTTGATTGTGCGCCGTGCGATCGTACAGATGGACATCATCAGTCTTGCGATCATAGACGCCCATAAAGGTGTCTCCATCGCCAATGGGCCAATTCATGGGCACAGGCTGCATTTTAAGCACCGTTTCCACCTCATCCAGCAATCCCAGCGGATCTAAAGCCGGGCGATCCATCTTGTTGATGAAGGTGAATACCGGAATACCGCGCCGACGACACACCTCAAACAGCTTGAGCGTTTGTTCTTCCACACCTTTAGCCGCATCCAACACCATGACGGCGCAATCTGCGGCCGTGAGTGTGCGATAGGTATCTTCAGAGAAGTCTTGATGGCCGGGTGTGTCCAGCAAGTTGACCACATGATCTTTGTAGGGGAATTGCAGTACGGTCGAGGTAATCGAGATGCCGCGCTCTTGCTCCATCTTCATCCAGTCGGAGGTGGCCGAACGTTGATTGCGCCGGGCGCGCACGCTGCCAGCCAGGTGAATGGCATTGCCATACAGCAGCAGCTTTTCCGTCAGCGTTGTCTTACCGGCATCGGGATGCGAAATGATGGCAAAGGTGCGCCGCGCGTTGATCTGTTTTTTTAGCGTTTCTGGGTTAATCGTTGTTGTTTCCTGACTCATTTAAATTCATTTTTGCTACAGAGGACACAGAGTTTAAAGGGTAGACGTTTTTACCTCAACAATCTCAGTGTTCTCTGTGGCTAATTTTTTGGATGGCATAAAAAACGGCCACAACAAGTTTGGGTTGTGACCGCGCTGCTCTTCACTTTTGTTCACAGATAGTTTAGCAGGGTAAGCATACCACAATCGTGAAATTTGGCATTTTTTTGCCTGCCATTTCCCCGGAAACTACCTCCAGGGCCATCGCCCTGTTGAAGAGTTTCCGAGGAAATATTCTGCGCTAAGATTGCTATAATCTTTTGTTTACACCTTGTTAACAGTTTTTGAATAGGATAATTGCATAAACATTTCCTCCTCCTTCAACTGAGCGGCTCCGCAAACTACTTGCGGAGCCGTTTTCAGTACAATATAGTCATTAATGTGATTTAATTGCTGATTTAGGAGGTTTGTGAGCAATGGAAGCGATAGGAATCAACATCGGTTATTTGATTTTACAACTCGCGCTTTTTGGATTATTCATTTTGATAATTGTTGGCGGGGTGATTTTGTACCGCCGTAGAAGGAATCAATCCAACAAAACAGATATGTAATTATCATATCGCTGCGTTCTCACGTACCGTATTAGGGGTGAGACGCATTTCAAAAAAGCATCTCACCTTCATCTGTGTTTACTGGTTCATCGGCTCATCGAAATTAGATTTGCCAATTCCCAGACATCTTCATCATCCATTTGCGAGGCCAGGCGTTCGGCGCGGATTTGCAGGTCGCGCAAGTTGAAACCCTCCACCCAGTAGCTGTGGCGCAGCAGTTCGGCGTACTGACTGACGACGACGGCTAGCTGGTAATGCAGCGGGGCATCATCAAAGGAGCGCACTAGATTTTCAGTAGTGAAGACGCCGTTGATTTCTTTCACGATACGGGTGTCAGGGTCTTGCCAGCGCAAATTGACGGTGGCGATGCGTCCCTGGGCACCTGGCACCAGCTGCACAGCGTAGATGGCAGCGGCCGTATGCCCGGCGCCAAATTCAGCGGCGTCAATCGTGTCGTTGCGGAAATCTTCATCGGCGATGGCCCGATTTTCGTAGCCGATGAGCCGGTATTGCTGCACCACATTGCGGTCAAACTCTACCTGGATTTTGGCGTCCAGACCAATGACTTGCAGGGTGGACATGATGTTGTCCACGAACAGGTTTTCTGCTTCTTCCAGCGTATCGATGTAGCCGTAGTTGCCGTCGCCTTGGTCGGCCAGCTGTTCCATCATCACATCGTTGTAGTTGCCCAGGCCAAAGCCGATGGTGGTGAGTTGAATGCCGGAATCGGCGTAGCCGCGAATTTGGGCGGCGATGCCGTCGGCGCTGGTGTTGCCCACGTTAGCTACGCCGTCACTAGCCAGGATGACGCGGTTGATGCCGTCGAATTTGTAGGCGCGGTTGGCCATCTCGTAGCCCAGCAGCAGGCCCGCTTCCAGGTTGGTGGAGCCTTCAGTGTCTAGCGAGTAGATGGCGCTGAGGATGGTGTTGCGGTCGGAGCCGTTGGTGGGTGGCAGGATGACGCGGGCGTCAGAACCGTAAACCACGATGGCGATGGTGTCATCGGCGCGCATGCGGTTGACCAGGATTTCCAGGGATTGCTTCACCAGCCCGAGACGATTTTCTTGAGCCATGGAGCCGGACACGTCAATGACAAAGACGAGGTTGGCAGACGGCCGTACTTCCTCGGAACTCTCATACCCTTGCACACCAATCCGCAAGAAATAGGTGCTATCGTTGTGGAATGGGCTTGGGGCACCGTCGGCGTAGACAGCAAAGTCGGTGTTTGGCGGAATCTGATAGCCTTGGTCAAACGAATTGACAAACTCTTCCACGCGAATTGCTTCGGGCGGCGGCTGGAGGCCATCTTGCAAGTAGCGGCGGGCAATGCTGTACGAACCGGTATCCACATCCAGGGAGAAGGTTGACAGGTTGTCGACCTCGGTCAGGATGTAAGGATTGACGCCGTATTCCTCAAAAAACATGGCGGATGGCTGCGCGGCCGGTGTGCGTGTTGGCGCGGGGATGATTGTCTCCCCGGTAGTGGCTGGTGCCGTTGCCAGCGGAGCGGGTGGTGCTTCAAAATCAGCAGCGGTGTCTAGGCTCTCTTCGGCTTCGACCTCAACTTCTTCAACAACAACTTCAGTCACAACGCGGGTAACCTCGATGGGTTCGCCCTCGGTAATGATCGTTTCAGTGTAATCATAATCTGCTTCATCCCGTGAGGTTTCATTGTTTCCTTCTACGGCAATAGGATTGGTGACAGTTTCGGGAGCACCACCACCGCAGGCGACCAATAGCAGCGCAGCAATGAGTAAGAACAAAATGGAGCGTTTCGTGTATTTTTTCATGATGGGTTCCTTGTATTTTTACATTTTCCTTTTAACGAGAATCTTTTTGGCGATAAAATTTGGCGTTTTGTGTATACACTTGGTTCTTTAACGACGGCCGTTTCCATTTGGTTCCCGAATTGCCACTGAAATGTAGAAAGTGATAAGTGAGACGTGAAAAGTGGTTGAGATGTGTCAGGTCTGGTTTAGAATGGGCGGCTATGGTTTTTAAAGGACGTCTTCTTCTGTTTGGTTTAATTACTTTGGTGTTGTTTGGTTGCCGCGAGGTCGAGGTGACGCCGACGGCCGTTTCCCCCATCGCCCCGACCCCGCTGCCTGAGGAAACGGCAACCGGCAGCACCATTTTTATTCCGCTGGCTGACAATAGTGGGGAAATGCCTGCTGCCTCGCCGGAGATAGCTCCCACGGAAACGGCAACGGCCGTTCCCACCCCCACGCCTTCCTATCCGCCATACAGTGGTCCACCACTCAATCGAGATGATATTGGCGTGCAGATTTACCTTCACCGCATCGACGTGCCCGCGCTGGTGGAGCAGCTCAACGAACTGGGCGTGGGCTGGGTGAAGGTGCAGGTCTCCTGGAAGCTTTACCAGCCCTACCCGGATCAGTATTCCGAAGAGCGTTTTGCCGATTTAGATGCCCTGGTGGCGCAGGCCACTACCAGCAATATCCGGGTGATGCTGGGCGTGGCCAAAGCGCCAGAATGGAGCCGCCCCACCACCGAGCTGGATGGCCCGCCAGGCGACTTTGACTTTTACCGTCAATTCATGCGATTTTTGGCGGCCCGTTATGCGGGGCAGGTTGCCGCCTACGAATTGTGGAACGAGCCAAATTTGCAGCGAGAATGGTACGGCGTCCCGCTGGATGCGGCGACGTTGGTTGGACTAATTCGCGTTGGGGCGGCGGGGGTGCGGGCTGGTGATCCGGCGGCGCTGGTGATTAGCGGCGCGCCGGCGGTGACAGGCATCAATGATGGGATTACGGCCGTTGATGACCGCGTCTACTTCCAGGGCATGTTGGCGGCTGGGGTGGCCGAGGTGGTAGATGGCTTCGGCGTGCATCCGTACGGCTGGGCCAATCCGCCAGACGCCACGTTTGCCAGTCCAGATACGGCCGTTCCCAGCCACAACGATCACCCCAGCTTCTTCTTCCAGGATACGCTGCGCGATTATAGCGATCTGCTCACTGAATTTGGCGTGGCGGACAAGCAGCTGTGGGTAACCGAATTTGGCTGGGGCAGCTTTGAAACATTCACCCAAGGCCCGCCAGCCGGAGCCGAATTCATGAATAACGTCACGGAATGGCAGCAGGCGGAATACATTCAGCAAGCGTATGCGTTAACCCACGATGGGCCGTTGCTTGGTCCGATGATGCTCTGGAATCTGAACTTTGCCCCCTGGCTGGGCGATGCCTTTAGCGAATCGGGCTACAGTTTGCAGCGGCCCGATGGCTCGCCGCGCCCCGCCTATTTTGCCCTGGTTGCCCTGCCCAAGCAGTAATTTGCGTCTGAGCGCGCGGGGGAAGCAAAGATTGTTTTAGAATCTATGGGGTTAGGAGGTGATGCGTGAGCCGCAAATCAATCATGTTTCACGCATCACGCATATTAATTTGTGGTAGATCGCTTTCGGGGGGTGACGGCCATTATTTGGTAACGAATTTCACCAGCGGGGGCGTGGACAATTACTTCGTCCCCGACCTGGTGATCAAGTAAGGCTTTGCCCAGCGGCGATTCATTGGAGATAAACCCCTGACCGGGATCGGCTTCGGCTTTGCCGACAATGGTATACTGTTCGGTTTCGCCATCGCTGGTTTGCACAGTGACGGTTTCACCAATGTTGACAATGTTGTCTTCGTTGCCTGGCTCGATGAGTTGGGCGTGGTCGATCATGTGTTGCAGCTCCTGGATACGGCCGTCCAAAAACGCCAGCTCTTCTTCGACCAACATGTACTCTGTCTGGTCCATCCAATCGCCACCCCCTTTGGCTTCCTGCATCTCTTCGATTGTTTGGGGACGCTTAACCATCTGGAGGTGATGGAGTTCTTCTTCCAACTCGGCCAGACCCTTGCGCGTTACGTATACCGGTTCGTCAAAAGCCATCAATTTAAACCTCCCTGGTTTCCATGGTAGGTGCCGTATCTTCTGCCGGTACACGGGCCAGCAAAATGGGCACCCGGGCCTGCCGCAATACCTTGTCGGCGACGCTGCCAAACACCCAGCGCATCACGCCACTACGGCCGTGTGTACTCATCACAATGGTGTCGGCGTTGAGTTCATCAACGGTTGTTAAAATAGCCTCTGCTGGAGATTGCCCAATTACAAGCTGCACATCCACCTGGATGCCTGCTTTGTGCAACTCCAGCCGTTTTTCTTCCATGTAGGTAGCGGCTGCGCGCTTTAAATCCTGATTAATGCTGTTTAGGTTGCTATAAACGCCCGAAGCTTCATGGCCGAACCCAACAGCATAGGGCAACGGCACTACCTGAAGCAGTATGATGCGGCTATTAAACTGTGCCGCCAACGACTTGGCCAAAGGTAAGGCCAGCTCAGCCAACTTGGACCCATCCAGAGGAACTAATAAATGTTTAAACATGCTTACCCTCAAAAGTTAAATTTTTAGCGGTCACGTTTACCCTGTTTCTGGCGGGACTTTTTCTTTTTTTGCTCCGCCTTGCTCCGCTTGCTGGCTTTGGCTTTTTCGGCCCTATGTTTATGGGTGCGTTTTTTCTTTTTCCGAATGCGCCTCGGCTTCTTCTTGAGCGAATCATCATCGTTACTCATTGTGTGCCTCCCTTTGCAGTGACACCATTTCAGTCGCCAGAACAGGTGATTTGACCAGGCAGCACTGACCGCGGCCCAATCAATTTACGTGTTTCACCAGGCACTATAATTTTCTTGCCGCGAGAATGGAAGTAACAAAGGGAAGCAAAACAGGATGATAAAAATCACCAATTAAATCTGGCTACATTTCCCCGGAAACTGCATTGAAGGGAATCTATTCATTTGTGAGTTTCCGGGGAAATATGGTTTGCCTGGAACGCCGCCCGCAACTATCATTCTGGCATGGTTATTTTGCAGGCAAATGAGCTGGCTCATTCTTTTGGTGCGGACGATCTGTTTGAGGATGTCTCCGTGATGCTGCATGCCAAAGATCGGGTGGGGCTGGTAGGGCCAAACGGCGTGGGCAAAACCACGCTGCTGCTCATTTTGGCGGGACTGCTGGAGCCAACCAGCGGTACTGTGAAGCGTGACGATGATCTGACGCTGGGCTATCTGCGGCAGGAAGCGGTGCTGACCTTCGCCGGGCAGGACAATACGGTTTACGAAGAGATGCTCTCCGTTTTTGCCGATTTGCGCGGGCAGGAAGCCCGCCTGCGTGAACTGGAAGCCAAAATGGAAGCGGGCGAGATGGGGGAGGAGGTTTTGGATGAATACGGCCGTATCCAAATCCTCTACGAACATGGCGGTGGCTACGACTACCAGCACGACATCAAGCGCGTTTTGCAAGGGCTGGGCTTTGAGCAAGAACAGTGGGACGTGCCCCTGGCGCACCTTAGCGGCGGCCAGAAAACCCGCGTTCTGCTGGGGCGGCTGCTGCTGGAAAAACCCGATCTACTCATCCTCGACGAGCCAACCAACCATTTGGACACCGCCGCCATCGAATGGCTGGAAAAAACGCTGCGCACCTGGGAAGGCTCCCTGCTCATCGTCAGCCACGACCGCTACTTTTTAGACCGCGTGGTCAACCAGGTGTGGGCCATGAACCAATATGGCGTTAAAAGCTACAAAGGCAACTACAGCACCTACGTCCAGCAGCGGGAAATCGAATGGCAGCACGAAGAAACCCTCTTTGCCAACGAGATGGCCCGGCTGGAGGCAGAAGTAGCGTTCATCCGCAAAAACATTGCCGGGGGCAAAACCGACATCGCCAAGGGCAAGCTCAAGCGGCTCACCCGCGACATTGTGCTCATTGAAGAAGTTGGCCTGCTGGGGATGCAGGGCAAAAGTTGGCTGCAAATTGGCGAGCGCGTGCGCACCCTCACCGTCAACGAAGCCGCCCAGCGCATCAAAGAGCTGCCCACCCCTACCAGCCGACGACCCAAGCTCAAAATTAAGCTCAAGCCAGAGCAGCGCGGCAGTCGCTTTGTGTTGCGCACCAAAAAGCTGCGCATCGGCTACCCAGACAACATCCTGTTTGACTGTGACGACATCAACCTGGAGCGGCTGGATTGCGTGGCCTTGATTGGCCCCAACGGCAGCGGCAAGAGCACCTTTTTGCGAACCCTCATGGGTGAAATTTCGCCGCTGCGGGGCAAAATTCGGCTGGGGGATGGGCTGGTGCGTGGTTACTTTGCCCAGGGGCACGAACAGCTGGACGTGAACCGTCGCGTCCTCGACGAGGTGCTGGCCCACAAACCGATGTCGCCCGAAGAGGCGCGTAACTACCTGGGGCAATACCTGTTCCGGGGGGACGATGTGTTTAAGCAGGTGGGGGATTTGAGCGGGGGTGAGCGGGGGCGCTTGGCGCTGGCGCTGCTGGCACTGGATGAAGCCAACTTCCTGCTGCTGGACGAGCCGACCAATCATCTGGACATCCCCTCGCAGGAAGCGCTGCAAGCGGTGCTGGAGCAGTTCGACGGCACGATTGTGCTGGTGAGCCACGACCGCTACCTGGTAGACCGCCTGGCGACCCAAATCTGGGAGCTGCGCGAAGATGGCGACCACGGCCGTTTGCACATCTTTGACGGCACCTATCAAGAATTCCTGGCCACCAAAGAGGGGGGCGAGGCCATCATCAAAACCGTCTCTTCCAAAGTGGCGCTGCCCAACAAAGAAAAAGAGCTGCCGCCGGTAAATCTGGACTGGATTGAGGATGTGGTGGATCCACTAAAATTCACCGCCGAAGACCGCCGGGAACGCAACCATCGTATCCGCGAACTCACCGAGCAGATTGAGGAAACCGAAGGGTGGCTGGCGCAGCTCACCTTCCAACTCGCCCGCGCCCAAGGGGCCCGCAAAGAAGCGTTGGAGCAGGAACGCACCATCGCCCAAACCGAACTCACCACTCTCTCCACCGAACTCGATGAACTGATGGCTTAAATGGCCACTAGAGTTTTTCTCTTATAGTAGATTGCCCGAGCGCCGGAATATTATGTTTCAGGATAAATGAATAAAGTTTCTTGGTTAACTGTTTTGCGTCTTCACTCATGTTTTCCCAAGTCACTATCTCAGGAGTAAGATGGGAAAGCTTGTCCTTATAATAATTTGTGAGAGTTCCACTTCTCGCGGCAAACTTACTCGGACATGTGTCTCCCAGCAATTCTTTTAAATATTTCCCGACGCCGACATCTTTGTTTTTTTCAAGATCGATTTCTAGCTCTTCAAGGCTTTCTGATGTTACATCTGATATTAGCTTTGGTAGCAATATTTTTATCTGTTTATTTGAGAGTAGATTCTCAACTTCATGACCTGGAGTGGTTTCGTACACAAAGTTTTCGCCTTGAGCAGCCTGGAAAATTTTGTGTTTCTTTTCCTTTTTTGAGTCTTTGTCTGATAGTAGAAATATTCGGTTACATAAAAACTGTGCTCTGATTTTGTCGGTTGATGGAGTACCAACTGCTTCATCTTCAAATTCGTAATGAACAATGTTTGATCCCCCGTACTCGAAAAAAGCATAATGGATATCTTCCTTTGGAATAAATTTTGTAGGGAAATTTTCAAACTCCTCTGAGTCCAAATAAGCAAGAAGAAATGCGCTCAAATACCTTCGGTCAGTTATTCCTTCTACCCAAATCCCGCAATTAGCGAGAAAGACAGAAGAATTTGTTACCCCTAACAAATCAAGGATATGTGATTTTGGTGAAAAAATTGGTCGCACTTCAAATCTTTCTGGTAATAGGCGTCTTTGAAATGAAAAGACGGAAATATCCTTCAACTCAGACGTTGCCAGACCAACCAGATGATTGGAGTGTGTGGTCATAAAAATGGTTAAGTTCTTTTGAGTTAGAATTTCATTTGTTGCCAGAGTTTCAAGAAAAATTCGTTGAAGGCCGGGATGCAAGCCCTGTTCGGGTTCCTCAATTAATATCCATGTTCCGTCTTCAGCTGTAAAAAGCTTGTACATTAAAATGACTATTGCTTGAATACCCTCTCCAAGATCCATGAATGGTCTATCAACACTATTATTTTCGTCAGTGATGTACAGGGCTAGTCGTTTACCCAAAGTATGATTCTCTCGTAACGTCTTGAATTCCATTTCTTGATCTTCGAAGAAGTTATCAATTAAGAACTTTTCAAATTGTTTTAATCTGCGTGTTTCAGAGGCTTCACCGCTCTTCTCATTTAAAACAGTTGAGTAGAGATCATTTCCAGAGAACACTTCGATAGAAACTTTAGGTGCTTCCTTTCTTGGTTTTTCGTTGAACTTGTAATTTTTACTTACAGCTGTTCCAATTTTATCGTTTCCATCAGTAACACCGCTAAGCCATGTAGCTGTACGCAATGTAGGAATATAGACAATTTTAGGAGGAATTACTTGTTTTAAAGAATTGTTGTTAAGAGCTTCAAAAAAATTAGCCAAACTGCGCATTTTTCCTTCGATGTCGCTGGTGAGATTTTGTTTTTCAATTTTTATCCACTCTTCATCTTTTTTGGACAGTGTGTTGATTGCAATTCTAATTAATTCAGCTTTATACTCAAACTCTCGAATCTGATTATCATCATTGGGGCGATTTCCTGCTAACCACGTCCTAAATTCATTCTCAAATTGCTCAAAATAAGGCCCACTTATTATTGTTCTGTTCTTTCTGCCGTTAAAGCGACGAATATGTTTCAAAACATGGGGCGATAATTGTGCAAGAATATCTTGTTCCTCATTTTTAAATGATCGCTTCTCAGGATTTGTATTGATACTGATCCTAAAATCCTGCCGCTGCAAATATAAGCAAGTCGAGAAAAAAGAATGCGGATGCCCAAGTTCAGGATCAAGTGAGAGAACATTGAAAGGGGCACTTTTGGCTAAACCACGCATTAATCTACTTTTGCCTGAATTAGTTGCGCCTACAAAAATATTAACCCTCGTGTAAGGTCCGAAGACCTCTAAATCATGACCATCTTGGTCATGATAATTTTTCAACTCTTCTCCCACATTAAGAAAAGTTTGAATATAGTGGACTTTCTCAATTTCATTCGAATCTTGCGCCAATTTATTACCCACCTTATGGAAGTAAAAATATTAATTGCTTTGACTGGATTTAGTATCGAATCTTACCAATGCTTTTGCAAAATTGTCAATCGTGGCTGAGAGAGTCAATGACCACCACCAGAGGTGGTGGCTTGAAGTGATGCACCTAGAAGGTGCGATGGTGCTTACCTAGTCAAATA
>JBNKLQ010000090.1:0-20938 GCA_050292445.1 Promineifilaceae bacterium (SeqCode)
TGGTACGGCCGTATAGCAATAATTATTGAAGCGTACTCAATTCGTGGTAGATTGTGCCAGACCGCGCAGCAAACGGCCTGGCAATCCAGGCCCTTCGTAGATCAAACTGGTGTACAACTGCACCAAACTGGCCCCCGCGTCCAATTTGGCCTGCACATCTGCAACGGTGCGCACGCCGCCCACGCCAATGATGGGGAGACGGCCGCTTGTCTGCCGATAAATGTGGTGAATGATCGCCGTACTTTGCTGGCGCAAAGGCAATCCGCTTAATCCCCCGCCTTCATTTTTGTTGGCTGAGGTCAATCCCTGGCGGCCGATAGTGGTGTTGGTGGCGATGATGGCGTCAATCTGGTTGTCCTGAACGACCGTTAAAATTTCATCCAGTTCAGCCAGGGTAAGATCGGGGGCAATTTTGACAAATAACGGCCGTTTGGCCACGTTTTGTGCTTGAGCCAATGATGCATTTCCGGCCGTCAATGTGCCCAGCAGCTGTCCCAAATAATCCCCACCTTGCAGTTCACGCAAGCCTGGCGTGTTGGGCGAGCTGATGTTCACGGCCAGGTAATCGGCAAACGGATAAACCGCCTGCATCACGGCGATGTAATCACCGGCAGCTTCGGCCAGCGGCGTTTCTTTTTGCTTGCCCAGGCTCACGCCCAGCACAAAATCGCGCGGCTTAGCCGCCAGCTGGCGCAGACGCGGCACAGCCGCCGCCACGCCGCCGTTGGGAAAACCCATCCGATTGATAATCGCGCCGTCTTCTGGCAAACGGAAGATGCGCGGGCGCGGATTGCCCATCTGGGGGTGTGGCGTGAGCGTTCCCACCTCGATATGGCCAAAGCCCAGCGCCGCCAGGCCAGTGGCTACGCGAATATCTTTGTCAAAGCCAGCGGCCATGCCCAGCACGTTAGGGAAGGTGAGTCTGGCGAATTCAATTGGTTTGTAAGGAAGTTGACCGGCAATTTTGGTGAGAAACGGCCGTGTCATCCCACCCTGTGCCAGCTCCAGCGACCGCAACGTGCGCTCATGCACCGTCTCCGCATCCATCCGCCGCAACAACGGGAAAACAAACCGCGAATATAAACTAGCCAAAGCGAAAATCCTCTGCTTCAGCCAATAGCTGCTTTTTAACCTCTGGAGGCAGCTTGTTCCAGGGAATATCGTGCAAAGCACCATAAAGCGCATACAGCAAATTAAGACTTACCGGGTAACCTTGCGCCTTTAATAAACAGTAAGCTGGCACGATGCCCCGCGCGACCAAATCTTGCCGCGTCCGCACCCCAATTTCTGCCAACCAACTTGCGGACTTTGGACCAAGGTTTAACAATGTTTCCAATTCTGAGTTTGCCATCGCATCCATAAGAAAAAGCCATCTCGTGAAGGAGATGGCTTATGAAGCTAATCATCGTTAAGCTGCAACACAGCCATAAACGCCTCTTGCGGCACTTCCACCGTGCCGATCATCTTCATGCGCTTTTTACCCTTCTTCTGCTTTTCCAGCAGCTTGCGCTTACGGGAAATGTCACCACCATAACATTTGGCCAGCACATCCTTGCGCATCGCCTTCACCGTGGCTCGGCTAATCACGCGCTTGCCCGTTGCCGCCTGAATGGGCACCTCAAACATCTGGCGCGGGATTTTGCTCTTTAGCGCCGTGACCAACTTCTGCCCGCGATGATAGGCAAGGTCCCGATGCACAATCATCGCCAGCGCATCAACGGGCTGCTTATTGACCAACACTTCCAACTTCACCAGATCAGAGGCACGATAGCCTGCCGCTTCATAATCCATCGAGGCATAACCCCGTGTACCGCTTTTCAACTTGTCGTAAAAATCAATAATGATTTCCGCTAGAGGGATGTCAAATTTCAGCACCACGCGCCCCGGTGCTGGATATTCCTGCCCCACAAACTCGCCGCGCCGCTTGATGACCAAATCCATCACCACCCCATAATACTCGTCCGGGGTAAAAATTTGCACATGCATCCACGGCTCACGAATCTCCTCGAATTGACCTTCATCGGGCAGTTCGGCAGGGCTATCTACGATGATCTCTTCACCCGTGTGGGCCATTTTCACTTCATAACGCACGCTGGGTGCAGTAGCTACCAAATCGAGATCATACTCTCGCTCCAGCCGCTCCTGGATAATCTCCATGTGGAACAGCCCCAAAAAACCACAGCGGAAACCAAAATTCAAAGCATCAGACGTTTCTTGCTCAAACACAAGGGCGGCATCGTTGAGTTGAAGTCGCTCTAAAGCTTCTTTCAAGAGCGCATAATCTTCGCCTTCGGTGGGGTAAAATCCGGCAAACACCATTGGCTTAACAGCCTGATAGCCGGGCAGCGGCTTGGTAGCAGGTCGATCACGAAGCGTCACAGTGTCGCCCACACGACATTCACGGACTGTTTTAAGCCCAGTAGCGATATAACCCACTTCACCTGCAGAAAGAGTGTTAACTGGCTTCATGGCAGGTGCAAAGATACCAATTTCGATGGGTTCGGCCGTTACTTCATTGGACATCATCTGAATCCACTGACGCTTATCTAGCTTGCCTTCAAACACACGGACGTAGGCAATGACCCCTTTGTAAGAATCATAATGAGAGTCAAAAACCAGGGCACGCAAAGGCGCTTCGTTGTCGATGGTGGGCGGTGGCACGCGCTGCACAACAGCTTCTAAAACCTGGCCTATGTTGGTGCCCGTTTTGGCACTGATAGGAATCACATCTTCAGCAGGAAGGCCAATGATGTTTTCTATTTCTTCGGCAACATCATCAGGTAAGGCAGCAGGTAAATCGATTTTGTTTACAACGGGGATAATTTCCAGGTCTGCTTCTAGTGCCAGGTAGAGGTTGGCCAACGTTTGAGCTTCGATCCCTTGCGTGGCATCCACCACCAGCAAGGCACCTTCACAACCAAGTAGAGCGCGGCTTACTTCATAGCCAAAATCGACATGCCCAGGCGTGTCGATGAGGTTCATGATGTATTCTTCGCCATCTTTGGCCGTGTAAGTCATGCGTACGGCCGAAGCTTTGATGGTAACGCCTTTCTCCCGTTCCAAATCCATGCTGTCGAGCACTTGCTCTTGCATCTCACGCTCAGTAAGCGTGTCGGTTTCTTGCAGCAGGCGATCGGCTAAGGTTGATTTCCCATGATCAATATGGGCGATAATGCAGAAGTTACGAATGTTGCTTTGTTTCATACCTGTAGTATATCAAAATGGCTGGCAAATGGTTAAATCACTCTCTTTTACGGTAGAATAAGTCAAATTTTCTGCGAGGTTTTTATGGAACCACATGATGAAACGGCCGATCCGCTGCAACCACATAGTCACGAGCCAAATCCAGCCCCCCCAACAGATGATCCGACATTTAAACTGGTGCTGCCAAACGGCCGTTCCCAAACCATCACCGTCCAAGATTTGCAGCAGTTACCCAACGTCTCTGTAGCTGATTGTTACATCGTCAGCACCGGGCACGGCACCTCTGGTCCATTTACATTCACAGGGGCAACGCTTTTGGCTTTTGTTAGTCATTATTGTGATGAGCCGTGGTCACAAGTCGAGGTGGTAAGCACAGACGGTTTTGGCAATCGCGTACTGGCCAAGGAACTGCATCAGCCAGACCCAGCCGGGCCTATTTTGCTGGCCCATGAAATGAATGGTCAGTCACTCACCCGCGAACAGGGTTTGGTGCGGATGATTGTGCCTAGCGAGCGGGACGATGCGTTGAGGCAGGTGAAATGGGTGGGGAAAGTGAAGGTGATTGGAGGTAGAGATGGGGAACGGCCGTAAAAAAGTCCTGGCTTAAATTCCAGGACTGTTAATATGAATCGTTCCCACAAATAGTTGACTACGAAGCATAAACAATGCGCTCGGTCAAAGATTTAACAAATTCTTCAAGACCCTGTTCTGCCTTATGCTGCAACGTCACACGATCAGAGCAGACTTGCTCAACATCATCAGCCAGAATCCGGTTGGTACCCGTCACCGCCACGCGTCCTCTGCCACTATTCAGCTCCATCAACAACGACTTTACCCGGGCATCATGACGCAGAGCATCCCCATTTCTGCCGCCAGACGGCAAAATTACCAAACAATCTTCCCCAGTGGGATCAAACGGCTTGTCCGCCAAGGCATAATCTGCCTTCAGGCCAACACCTTGGCGACTATAAACCAATTTATCAAACAAGCTCACACTCTTAATTGACAACCCAGCCTGACGAAAATTATGCAAGAAGTAAATTACTTCCAGTTCATCAAAACCGTCGCCAATCAAAATATAGCTTTGCGATCTTTTCTTTCTGCCATTCCGATAGGGTAAAGACATGATGCTCCTCGTGTTGCCAACAACTCACAAGGTCGTGGCTTCCTTGTAAGAACATTACATTATAAGTCAATATAAAAGCAAAATGCTAGCCGGTACAAACACTACCGCTCGATGCACAATAACGCATTATTGATGGATCAATAAGCGCCAGACTAGTGTTTTGGGCGATAAAACTCAAAGCTAAAACTGTTAATAACCCAACCAAGACTAAAACAAGCAAGAAAAAAGCGATCCTATTATTAATGATTATTGACATCATGGAAAATCTCCTCATTCATTAGGTTTTTTAAACAAACAGCAACCAAATTCTCTATTCTGAAACTGTAATAAGGGTGTAATAGCTCAGGTGAAACATAAGGTAACAAAACCAATCTATAACAAACTGCAAAATAGCTTCAATATGACTGCAACCCCCCTGCAAATTTTTTACCAAAACGTGTAAGATAGCTTATGATTTTGTAGTAACGAACATATTAAGCATAATAAGCAGCTTCTTAGATCGACAAAACGAGGGATGATGTGATTAATTCAGAAGATGTTCTAGCCGCTCTCCGCTTATGGCATGGTGGTGAAACCAGTTATTGGCCGCTACACCAACTGCGTTTAGGACTGGGGTTGTCACAGTCTGAGGATATTTTCAGCACGCTTGCAGAAGCCGGTCCAGCTGCTGTCAACCGTGCAATTCTAAGTTATGGTCTAGAGCAATTACGCAACGTTTCTCCAGAGGCTGAAGAATTATTGCGAGAGCGTTTTGAAAATCGGAGGGATGTATTAACGGTCGCAAATCGCCTGAATATTTCCGAATCCACACTCTATTATCGCCAGCGACAGGCTATAACCCACCTAACTGACATTCTTAACCAACAAGAAGACCTGGCAAGTGGCGATTGGCGTGCCAAAATGAATAGTCGATTGAGCTTGCCTTCATATGAAACATTGGTGGGTATCCAAAAAGCGGAGGAAATTCTGAAGCAAGTCTTGTTTAATGAAAACGAGCATTTTATTGTTTCCATTGATGGGATTGGCGGTTTAGGCAAAACTGCCTTGGCAGATCATTTAACCCGCCTATCGATAAAAACAACAAGGTTTGACGAAATTGCCTGGGTCACGGCTAAACACACGCATTTATCTATGCTTGGCCGACTACAAATCGAAAGCGGCCGTCCGGCTTTAACTTTGCCTCTATTAATTGAGAAGCTATGCATCCAGTTTAATTTGAGAACCAGTAACAGCTCAACACATTTAGAAAGGCAAAGAATGCTCTACAAGTTTTTGAAGGAACGGCGATGTCTCATCGTTATAGATAACTTGGAAACTGTCGCCGACTATCGAAGCTTAATACCAGAGCTGCAAAAGTGGCAAAATCCAGCAAAATTTTTGCTCACTTCACGCATTCGATTATTAGCGGAACCTGGCATATTTTCCTATTCTCACAAAGAATTAGATCAAGATGCAGCCCTTCAGTTAATTCGGCAGGAAGCCAAACGCGGCGGTTTCACCGATCTTGTCAGCGCCACCAATGAAGATCTCATCAAGGTTTATGAAGTCGTTGGTGGTAATCCTTTGGCACTAAAATTAATCATTGGGCAGCTAAGGTTTTACTCGCTCTCTAGCGTATTAAGCCGTTTCACAGATAAAAAACCCACAGAAACTAATGAGGGAATATTCGATTACATTTTTCGTGAAATCTGGGAATCGTTAGAGGACAATAGCAAAATGATCCTGATCAGCTTAACCCAGGCTGGTGAAACTGGCTTTACTATAGAACACTTAGTGGGGGTATCAGAATTATCAGAATCCGTTATCTATAATTGTGTAACCGGGCTAGTCATGTCATCTTTAGTCGATATTACAGGTTCACTCCTGGAAAGGAGATATAAACTTCACCGGTTAACGGAGATTTTTTTGCTTCGACTACTTGAGGAAGAATAATGAGCCTTGCTCTCCCAATCACTCAAAAGACTAGATGGCGAAATGTGCTTCAGAAGCAAAAGTTGGCCAATGCGCAACGCTGGTTAAATATGCTTGAAACAAGCGATGATCCGACCACGCTCGTCCGCGAAGATTATGATAATTTTTTAAGAGCACTGGAAACAACATTACAATCTTCACAGACTTTTGAAATCGCCTATAAGCTAAACCAATTTTTGTTTCCCATCATCTTCGGCTATGCAGATTGGGATCGGTGGCTGATCTATCTACAGCAAATGCATCACACAAGCAATCTTCTTAATAAGGATCATGAACAAGCTCACTTGCTGCAACAAATTGGAGATATTCAATACCATAAAGGTAACTTACAAAATGCAGAAGAAAATTACCATGTTGCCAGTAACTTGTATAAAAATCAGGGCAATTTATCCAGCTATTCTCAGACGTTAGCCATGCTTGCCTCTTTAAAGGATATCAAAGGAGAACCAGAAAAAGGAATTTCCCTCTGCCAAAAGGCACTAGCAACGGCCGAAAAAGCAGGCGATGAATTGGCCCTGGCAAATGCTAGTTTAAATTTATCAAACATTTACCGTCGCATTCGCAATTGGGACCAAGCCCTCCAAACAGCACAAACTGCCTATCACATATTCAACAGATTAGGGAACTCTGCCCTATTAACCAAAACGTGTATTACCCTTATCGCAATTTGGGCTGAATCTGGGAACTGGGAAGAAATCAATCAACTGTCTGCTGAATTAATTACCGTATTGAATGAATCAGGAGATGTCTATAAGTTAAGCCAACTAAAGAATAATTTGGGTTTAGCAGCCTATAGCCAGGGAAATTACAACATGGCCGAGACAGCCTGGCAAGAGGCTTTGCAGCTACATTCACAAATTCAGGAGCCTATGGAGCTGGCCAGCATTTATAATAATTTAGGTATGGTATACACTCAGTTGGAAGAATGGGAAACGGCCGAAGAGATGCTGCTCAAAGCAATTACAGCCCACAAACGCTTTGGTGATACCTTTAGCTGGGCCAACTCGCTGGACAATTTGGCAGACCTATACGAAGCACGAGGCCAAACGGCCGAATTCAAACAAACCTTGCAGGAAGCTATAGCTGGTTTGCAGGTCCTTAAAGACACTTCCCACGCAGCTGAGTTGCTAGACTATATGCAAACACGGCTGGCTAACTCAACATAAATCCCCGTAACACTTTCAATCATTAACTCTTTTACGCCCCTATTATCTAGCAAATGCGCCCTATTTGTAGTCACTTTGAAGGTGTTTTGCAGTCTTTTTGAGTGCTGGTTGCCACGATTGTGCTACCATGACTTTAGGCTGCATCGTTAAAAACACATTTATAGTTCGCGAAAGTAAAGTTAGATATGTCTTCAAATTCGCCACCATACACAAATTCTCAGGCCCACCAGTTAGAGACCATTGGCTTTCTTGCGACTGGCATCGCCCACGATTTCAGCAATTTATTGACCAGCATTGTTGGACAAACCTCACTTGCTTTGGCCACACTACCACAAGATAATGTTGCTCGTTTTCATATCGAAAAGGCTATGCAAGCAGCTGAGTTTGCCGCCGAACTAACCCGTCAGCTTCTCACGTATGCATCCTCTCAAGATGCCCCTGATGAGCTAATCAATTTAAATGAGTTAATCAAAGATAATATCAGTTTATTAAATACGACCTTGCTTAATGGTGTTTCTTTGCAGCTCGATTTAATGCCCAATATCCCCCCATTAGAAGCTAAACGCGCCCATTTTCAACAGCTTATTATGAATTTGATCATTAATGCGGCTGAATCGATAGAAGGCGGCATGGGATCTGTCTTATTACGCACTGGTCAAGAAATGATACAAGAAAATGATCGTAAACATCAATTCATTAATACGCGATCTCTTCATTCTGGCTGTTACATATATTTCCAAGTCACCGATACTGGCAGCGGGATGACACCCTATCAAATTCAACAGGTTTTCTCCCCATTTTTCACGACCAAACCTTCTGGGCGGGGCTTAGGCTTATCAATGGTATTGGACATTGTCAATCTGTATAAAGGGGGGATTTTGGTTGATAGTCAACCGGGACTCGGAACAACCTTTAACATCTATTTACCGCTACCTACCCATCTCGGCACGATGCCCAACACCGCAACGCTGCATTAATCCTCGGCTGGATTGATTTTGGACAGTAAGTCATCAACGGCCGTTTCCCCCACCACATCCTCTGCATCCACCTGCAACCAAACCAGAAACTCCACATTACCCTCAGCGCCTGTCACCGGAGAGGTGGTTAGCCCCTGCACGCCAAAGCCATGTGCACCAAACCAATGCATCAATGTTTCTAACACCGCGCGATGAACGGCCGTATCCTTCACAATGCCGCCCCGCCCCACCTGCTTGGGTCCAGCTTCAAACTGTGGCTTGATCAACGCCACGATATTCGCATTTGAAGTCAACCATTTTTTTACAGCCGGTAAGATCAGGCGCAACGAGATGAAAGACACATCAATCGCCACAAAATTGACCGGCTCATCGAGCGATTCCAGATAGCGGGCGTTGGTACGCTCCAACACAATGACACGTTTATCCTGGCGCAGCGACCAATCCAGCTGGCCATACCCCACGTCAATCGCATAAACGCGCGCCGCACCATTTTGCAGCATCACATCGGTAAAACCACCGGTGCAGGCCCCCACATCGGCACAGATGGCACCGGTCACATCCAAAGCAAATGTTTCCAATGCGCCAGCCAGTTTAAAGCCACCGCGCCCCACGTAAGGCAGTTGCGCCTTTAGCTCAATGGTCGCTTCCAGCGGAACGGCCGTTCCCGGTTTATCCATGCGCGCCCCATCCACCAGCACCTCGCCCGCCAAAATAACGCCCTGCGCCTTCGACCGCGTGGGCACCAACCCACGCGCCACTAGCAACTTATCTAACCGTTCCTTTTTCTTCGCCAAAATCACTCCGCTCAATAGCACGTAGATGATAAGAACAAAAAATCAGCGTTCATCTGCGTTAATCAGCGTCCCATCTTAAACACGCTGACCCCAATCCGCCAAAATATCTCTTAACGATTCCTCCAAACTAAAGCCCGGCTGCCAACCAGTTTGCGCCGCCAGTTTGGCATAACTGCCGTACAAGCAAGGCGTGTCAGACGGCCGCATCCGCGCCGGATCTTGCTCGATAACCACCTCAATGCCAGCAATATCTATCAATTTTTGCAAAACAGTCTCAATCTTCACCGGCTGGCCGGAGCAAATCAGGTAGGTCTCTCCCGGTGCTCCCTTCTCTGCCAGCAGTTCGTAAGCCCGAACCACATCGCGCACATCGGTAAAATCACGCATCGCTTCCAGATTGCCCACCATCATACGGTTGGGGCGCAGCCCCGCCTGAATCTCCGCCAGTTGGCTGGCAAAATCAGGCACCACAAAACCAAGCGCCTGGTGCGGCCCGATATGGTTAAACGGACGTGCTTCCACCACCGGCAGTTGATACCGTTCCCAATAAAGCGGCACCAGCAGGCCAGCGGCCCATTTGCTCACGCCGTACGGATGATTGGGCGCTGGCACCGTTTGCTCGGTGATGGGCAACATTTCAGCCTGAATCTCTCCATAAATTTCCGCACTGGATACGATGAGGACACGCGGACGGCCGTATCCCACCACCGCCTGTAACAAATTTGCCGTCCCCACACTGTTGACTGCCAGCGTTAGCCCCGGCTGCTGCCAGGAACGCGCCGGATACGCCTGCCCCGCCAAATGATAAACCATATCTGGCTGGGCCTGGGCCACGGCCGTTTCCAACGACGACATCTCCAGCAAATTGCCCTCAATGAGCATCACACGATCGTTTTGGAGCAGTGGTTGATGGCTCGTCTCTTGATGAACCAGGGCAAAAAGCTCATGCCCAGCCGCCACCAAGTTTTCTACCAAATGAGACCCGGCAAATCCGGTTGCTCCTGTGATAAAAATACGCATAAAAATCCTTTGCTAATCTGAATTATTTGGGAAGTCGTAAAATTTATCAGAATGTCTGACTAAATCTGCCACATTATACCTGCCAAACCATTGTGAGCTAAAGATCAATTGTTCCAGGTGCATATTGCCCACACCTGTGTGAGCAAAGAATACGTTCACAAATAACTTTGGCAAGGAAACGCATCCGCCAGGTTTGCCAGTTCACCACACAAAAGTTGAAAACGGGCAATCCCAAAGTATAATGCACGCTATGAATGCGGCTCTCCACACCATCACACAAACTTTGGCAGCGGATTTGGGTTCTCAACTGGAAGCAGTTTTTCTTTTTGGCAGCCGGGCGGCCCAAAAATACCAAACGGCCGTTTCCGACACCAATCTCCTGCTCATCACCGCCCCAGACACTAACATCCACACCATTCGCCAGAGCTTTTATCCCCTGTGGCAAGAACACAGAATGGTACTCAAGCGAGCGCCGCTTGTCGCCAGCCGCCACGCATTCAAGCGGCATCTACAGCTCAACCCGCATCTGGCCCTGAATTTGCTCCAGCAAGGCCAGCAGCTAGCTGGGGCATCGATGCCGGATGGTTATTTTCGTACTCAGGTGAGGCCAGCTGAACTGTATGCCCATTTGGCTCAGCAGCTGCTGGATGCCTCTGCGGCTCTCGGCCAAACCAGCGACCCACAAGAAGAGATGTTGCTCAATCGACTGGCACGACAAGTCAGCAATCGACCACTGTCCCAGGGGGAAACGGCCGTTACCCAATATAATCTCGTTCAGCAGGCATTAACGGCCGTACTCAACCAACTACCTGCCGCCCAAAAATGGCACAAAGCTGCCCAAACCGGCCCGGCTTCACCCACCATCCCCGGTTTACAGGCCATCTATAACGAAAATAACAAAAACATCTTTGTCTTTAACCAGCTCACACCCAGGCAAATCAGCCAGATCAACTGGCAGGCGTTGGCCCAACAGCTACCCCAATCAAATGACTCCCTGCACATCACCACCGTGGCCCAATTTTGCCTGATGACCCTCTACGACAAAGCGCTTGATTTGCGCTTCAACAAATATCAGCACAAATGGGGCATTCATTTTCTGCCTCGACTCACCCCATCGAGCCGCCAAATTTTGCGCCAGGCCGCTCGCACGCCCTCCCAAATTTTGGTTGATGCCCTACCACACAGCTTTCTCACCGCCGCCAACGCCAACGACGACACCCTGCACAAACTCATCCACGATTACCAAAATCGGATGCTCAACATTCAGCTAGAAAACGAACTGCTTTTCCGGCTCGGCCTCATCCCCGCCAAATTCGTGCCACCCGAACCCCTGCCAGAACGAGATGTGTCGGCTCCCAAGCGGCTGGATGCCATCTTCCAGCATTTAGAATGGTGGGCCGATTTTTACCAAACCGCCTTGCAATCCCAAACGTGACCTTGCCTTTCCCCAAGCTCCAATTTCGCAGTGGCCTGCGCCTGCTGTTGCTCATCGCCCTCATTTCGCTCATGCAGCCTGCCCCACTGCTCATCGTGCCCGGCCCACCACAAACGGTACAGACCAGCCATCCTATCGTCGGCGTCCACACCCGCCTGACCGATGAGGTGGAAGAGTGGAAAGTCCAGCGCAGCCTGGAGATGGTGCGCCAGATGGGGTCGCCTTGGATTGTGGAGCTGTTTCCCTGGGCCTACTACCACGCCGCAGACGGCGGCATCGCCTGGGAACATCCAGACATGGTGATTGAACACGCTCACGCTCAGGGGCTGAAAGTGATTGCCCGCATCGGCCTGACGCCCGGCTGGGCACGCCCGCCAGACACGCCACTCAACTATCTGGACGCCGATGCTTACGATGATTTTGCCGATTTTGCCGCCCAATTTGCCGCCCGTTACCAGGGCAAGCTGGCGGCCATCATCGTGGGCAATGAACCCAATTTGAACTATGAGTGGGGTTATCGGCAGGCAACGGCCGTAGATTACGTCGATCTGCTCAAAGTGATGTACCCGGCCATCAAAGCCGCCAATCCAGATGTGCTGGTGCTGGGAGGCGCGCTGGCTCCCACCCTGGAACCCGCCGGGTCACCCTGGGGCCTGAACGATCTGGAATACCTCGACCAGATGTACGCCGCCGGAGCCGCCGACTACTTTGACGGCCTGGCCGTGCACAGCTACGGTCTCACCTTCCCCGCCCTGGCCGAACCTGGCCCAGACATCCTCAACTTCCGCCGCGTGGAGCTGGTGCGTGACGTGATGCTGCGGCACAATGACGCCGACAGCAAAATATACATCACTGAATTTGGCTGGAACGACCACCCCCGCTGGACCATGGCCGTGCGCCCCGGCCAGCGCATCCAAAACACCCTAGACGCCTTCACCTACGCCGAAGAAAATTGGCCCTATGTCGAAATGATTGCAGTCTGGGCCTTCCGCTTCCCCGCGCCGACCAAAAGCTTCATGGATTATTACACGCTCGTCACGCCCGAATTTGTGGCCAAGCCGATTTATACGGAATTGCAGAGGTTTACCGGCAATGAATGAATTGGCCGCAGAGTTCACAGAGGGAAAAGAGAATTTGAGAGAAAAGCCCCACTTTTCACTTTTCACTTCTCACTTTTCACTCCCCCGGATCGAAACCAGATCGCTCACCCGTTATGCTAGAAGAAGCTTTTGGCTAACGGCCGTTTTCCTCCTCACCTTCATTTTCCTGCAAAGCGGCTGCAAGCTGGCTGACGACAGCTGGGAAAGGGTGCAAGCGACAGGCGTGCTGCGCGTAGGGCTGGACCCCACCTATCCACCATTTGAGGTAGATGATGGCAGCGGCGTCACTGGCCTGGACGTCGATCTGGCCAAAGCCATCGCCGCTGATTTAGGTTTAGACGTACAGTTTGTTTACTTTGGCTACGATGGCTTGTATGATGCTTTAGCAACCAATCAGGTGGATGTGCTGCTCTCCGCCCTGGTGATCATCCCGGAAAAGACGCGAGACTTTTCTTACAGCACGCCCTATTTTGATGCTGGTGAAATCTTGATTGTCCCGGCGGAAAATAACATAATTGAAACGATGGCAGATTTAGGTAGCCAAACGCTGGCCGTGGAGTTAGGCAGTTTAGGGCATGTCGAAGCAACGGAGTGGGCCAAGCGAGTGGCAGATTTGGAAATACGGCCGTTTCCCACCGCAGATGAAGCGATAACGGCCGTACAGAAAGGCAATGCCGACGCCGCCCTCACCGATGCTATAAGCGGCCGTCTCTTTCTGCGCGACCACGACGACCTCAAGCGGCTGCCACAAAGCGTCACCGTAGAACCTTTCGCCCTGGTTGTGCGTAGTGAAGACGAGCAGTTACTCACCGTGCTCAACCAAAGCCTGGCCACCCTACAGCAGTCCGGCCAGCTTGACCAAATCGAATCCAAGTGGCTCGATCATAAATGAGCTAAACAATTCATGAAAGAAATACAAATCGATACGACAATAATTCATGACTGGTCATCGTTTCACGAGATATTCAAGGATGCCTTTGGATTTCCAGATTATTATGGTGCAAATATGGACGCCTGGATTGATTGCATGTCTTGTTTAAACGATCCACCATCTGGAATGAGCAAAATCACCCTTGAACTGGGAGAACCATTAACCATTAAGTTGTTGCAAACCGCAGACTTCATGAAACGTTGCCCCGAACAGTTTATGTCCTTTGTTGAATGTTCTGCATTTGTTAACCAACGCTTTCCTGAACCACTACTTTATATTCTTTTTGTATAATAGGAGCGGTTTCAACTCACCTTTAATTTAGGGACAAAAGGCAACGAGATATGCGCAAATCATCTCCTCCCAATAAATATCTTGCTGAGCAAATTACCTTCATCTGTCATTTCGAGCCGCTTTTGGCGAGAAATCTTTCTAATCCCCGCCAGGTATGTTCCCTGGCAAATCGTAAGATTTCTCCCTTTGGTCGAAATGACAATTGAGGGTCGCTTGTTTAATTGCAATCTGAGTAAATACTGGTCCAATTTAGGTGGCTAAAGAAATAAATGCAAAAATCTCATTCTAATCTAAAAATATTCATCACTTTTATCGCTGCATGGCTGCTGTTTAGCCTGCTGGCCATGCCATCTTCGGCGGCGGCGCAGACGAAGTCGTTTTACTGGGAGCGGTTTGATGTGGAGATGACGCTGCTGGAAAATGGCGATATGGAGGTTGTGGAGACGCAGGTGCTCAACTTCTCCGGCGCGCCGTTTACCTTTGGCTATGGTGCCATCCTCACCGGCAGCGCGGGCAACAACGACAACATCACCAACATCCAGCTGCGCGAAGGCGACCTGAACTACGTGGAATCCAGCAGCAACGCCCCCGGCACGTTTGAACTCAGCCGCTCTAGCAGCGAGGTGCGCATTGATTGGTACTTTGAACCGGCGCTGGGACGGCGCACCTACACCTTTAGCTACACGGTAAAGGGCGGCGTCATCGTCGGCACGCTGGACGAGGGCAGCGGCGACCAGATTTTCTGGAAAGCCATTCCCTCAGACCATCCCGGTCGCATTCAGGACAGCACCGTCACCATTCACCTGCCGGAAGGCGTGGAGCCGCAGCGCTACATCGACGACGGCACGTATCTGATAGAAGGATTGGCGGCTGGTAATGCCAATTTGGTAGAGACAAGTGCGAGTGGAGACGGCCGTATCATCACCTACACCCTGCTCGAACCACTCGTACCCGGCCAGGCATTTGAAGTGCGCGTACAGTTCCCCCACGGCCTGCTGGACATCCCCATCCCCGACTGGCAAGCGCGGCAGCAAAACGCCGACGTCTACGGCCTCATCGGGCTGGTGCTCTCTGGGCTGCTCTTTCTCGGCGGTCCACTGGCCGTCCTGGCTTTGTGGTACACCCGTGGTCGCGACCCGGAAACGGGTCTCATCGTGCCAGAATATTTGCCCGAGCCACCCTCAAATCTGCGCCCGGCCGTGGTGGGCACGCTGGTAGATGAGAAGGCCGATATGCGCGACATCATCTCCACCCTGGTCGATTTGGCCCAGCGCGGCTACATCAGCATCAGCGAAAACAAAGCGAAAAACCATGTCTTTACCCTGCAAAACGAATCGACGGCGGGATTACGGCCGTATGAAACCCAATTCCTCAAAGATTTCTTTGGCCGCAAAACAGAGCGCAAGCTGTCCGAAATGCGCTACAAATTCGCCAGCAAACTGCCCAAGCTGCGCAACATGCTCTACGACGAGCTGCTGAGCGAAGGATTTGTGGAGCGCTCACCAGACAAGGTCCGCACCACCTACGTCGTTGTGGCCGCCCTAATCGGTGTGGTCGCGGTGGTGGCCTTCATTGCTTTGATCGCCATCTTGCCAGAAGAGGCGTCTTATGTAGGCTGCTGTGGCGCAGCGGCTTTGGGCATCACGGGACTCTTTGTCGGCATCGTAGGCCGCTTCATGCCCGCCAAAACGGCCAAAGGCGCGGAAGAAAAAGCCAAGTGGGACGCCTTCCGTAACTACCTCAAAAATATCGAAGAGTATCAGGACATGGCCCAGGCTGGCGAGCTGTTTGAAAAATATTTGCCATACGCCACCGCCTTTGGTCTGGACCGCACCTGGATTCGCAAGTTTGCCACCGTGCCCCACACGCCAGTTCCGCCGTGGTACCATCCGTATGGCTACGGCCGTCCCATTTACCACGGCGGCAGCAGACCCACAGGCAGCAGTGGCAGCGGCGGCACCGTTCCCTCGCTGCCCAGCCTCGATTCGGCCGCATCGGGCATGGCTGGCGGGCTAGAATCCATGTCCGCCGGGCTAACGCGAATGCTCAACAGCACCGCCTCCACCATGCGCAGCACACCACCAAGTTCTAGCAGCGGCCGCAGTTCTGGCGGCTTCAGCGGCGGTTTTAGCGGCGGTAGTTCTGGCGGCGGTGGCAGTCGGGGATTTGGCTAACCAAGATTGGACCAATTTTATTTAAAATGAGCCTCAAAAAGTACGGGCAAATTGGTCCAATCTAAAAACAAAATCGAAACGGAAAACTATGGGCAAAACATTAGGACTTATTCTCATCGCTGGCGGCATTATCGTTGGCATTATCGTAACCGTGTTGATGGTCGTTTATCGCGGCGAAGGCCGACTGACTGCTGGCGGCATGGCTCTGGGCATGACGCTGGGCTTTTTGGTGCTGGTGCTGCCACAGTTGGGCTTTGGCGCATTTCTTTTTTGGAAAGGTGGCCAGGATACGGCCGTTGCCGCCCGTGCCCAAGAACAACGCCAGCTGCTCGACATGGTCAAAACGCGCGGCCAAATTGCCATCAGTGACCTGGTCATTGAGCTAAACAGCAGCCGCGAGACAGTGCAACAAAATCTGTACCAACTCGTGGGCATGGGGCTGTACACAGGGTATATCAACTGGGAAGAAGGTATGTTATACTCTCGAGAAGCGGTTGACCTCCGTGAAATGACCAATTGTTACAACTGTAATGGTGAACTCAAACTAGCTGGTAAAGGTGTAAGCAAGTGTCCGTACTGCGGCACAGAATATTTTTTGGAGCGGTGACAGTCACTTCAAAAAACTGTTTCACCCCTTATTTCTTTTAGAAGAGTGACTGTCACCTGTACAGTTGCGCGAAAACTTGTAAAGAGAGGCGACCCAATATGAAAGAACAAATTTCCGATTTATTTGACAAAATCCAGGGCGAATCGACCGGTCTGGGCAATTTGTTAAGCAAGATTCCTGGCCTGGATGGCTACATGGAGCGCAGTCGTCGGCGTGAGGCTGACCAGTTGCTGCGCAAAACGATTGCCGACCGGCTGGAAGGCAGCCGCTTGCAGTTGGGCGGCATTACCGAAGAGTTAAGCCGGGACATCATCAAAGCAATAGATCATGCCGAACCGTTGGGTCGCGTGGATACCCGTTTAATGGGGCTAATTGGCAAGGTGAAGGATGCCCCACAAGGGTATGCTGGCTTCTTCGATGCCATCAAGGTAAAAGAAGAAGATTTGGCCCGTATTTATGCTTTTGACGAAAACATGTTGAAACTGGCTGAAGAGATTGGTGCGGATACGGCCGTTCTCGAACAAGCCGTCCTCGATGATGGCGATATCAGCGGCTCCATTCGTACCCTGGACAGCGCTCTCAAAGAAGCCAATACCACCTTCGACAGCCGCGACGAGGTCATCAAAGGCATCGGCGAACCTGCTGACGACCTCAAAAGTGATATTTAAATAAATATGAAATCACAGATGACGCAGATTAAAAAGATTTTCTCCTTTTCTCTGTGGTTCTCTGTGGCTTCTCTGCGAAACTCTGTGTCGCGTTATTTTTAAGGAGATTGACTCATGGCAAAAGTGTTTGATCGCGTAGCAATTGATTCCTGGCTTCGAGACGAAGTCGTCCGCAAATTCCCGCCCGGTGGACTAGGCGACATTAAGTTAGGCTCGCCCTGTATTGTGAATCCTGGGGAAACGGCCGTTTTCGTGCGCAGTGGTGAAGCAATGGGGACCTTCGAACCCGGCACCCACGTCCTCACCACCGCCAACGTGCCCTTCCTCATGGATTGGGTCGAAAAAGGGTTATTTGGCGGCAAAAACGTCTTCACGGCTGACGTGTACTACGTCAAAACCACCGACCTCACCATGAAGTGGGGCACCACCCAACCCATCATCATTGAACATTTGAACCGCTCACCAGGAGCCAGCGCCATCGTGGGCAATGGCACCTACGTTGTGCGCGTGAAAGAGCCGTGGCGCTTCCTCAACGCCATGGACGCCTTCCGTGAAAGCGTGCGCCAGCCGCAAATGAAAGAGCGCCTCGATCCTAAATTGGCCATCATGATGCAAGACAAGATGAGCGAGCTAGCCATCGCCAAAAATCTTGGCCCGGCCCAGCTGCAATCTTTCTCGCAAGACCTCAACGAACTGCTCATTGGCTTGTTGCAAGCTGAGTTCGACGCTCTGGGCATGGTGCTGGTTGATTTCAACATTCGCATGGGGCTGCATCCCAAATCGTTGGAAGTGGTCACCAACATGGGCTACGGCACCAGCTACGTGCAAAAGCAGCAGGCTGACGCCTTTGTTGATGCCGCCAACAATCCCTCAGGAGGTGGAAACATGGGCGAAATTGGATTTGGCGCAATGGGTATGGCCGCCATGCAAAATATGCAGCAGCAACAACAACAACCGCAGCAAACACAGCAGCCCCAGGCTGCCCCGGCAGCTTCATCTGGTGACAGCGCCGCCATGCCAGACGTGATGACGCCCCAGCAAGCAGCCGAAATTTTGCAGGTTTCCTATGAAGATGTGGTCGCTGCCATCGAAGCAGGGGACTTAAAAGCACGAAAAATTGGCAACGCCTACCGCATCAGCAAAGCCAACATGGAAGCATTCCTGGCTGGCTAATTTTGCAGACCTGACAGGTTTACAAACTAGCTTTTTGGTAAAACAACTTTGCTAAACAAAGTTACTTGCACTTAAAGTAGGGCTGTAAACCTGTCAGGTCTTTCTACACAACAATCCGTAGGAAGAGTACTTCCCCGAACAGATTGCCTCGATCATCACGCATTTTCCAATCACCAAAGTAGGTTCCGCGCCGTGAGGGAGCTGTTTGCTGGATGGAGATTTCCACTTCTTGCCCAGGAGCAGCCGCAGGCAGCGCAATGCTGCGCTGATTGGTCATGGCCGTGCCTTTTACAAACACCAGCCGGAAGCCATCGCCCCACGGCCGTTTTCCACTGTTCCGCACACGCCACGTCTTGATAAACGTCTGACCAGGTGCCATTTTTGTGTCATCAGGAATCGTCACATCCGCCACATACGCCCCGTTGCTCGGCCGTTCATCCACAGAAATGATGCGGGTAAAAATAATATCGCCAAACACGTTGCCCTGCTTATCCTGCAAGCGCCAATCGCTAAAATAAGTGCCTGGCTGCGTGGGTGCGGTAAACTCAATAGAGATGTTGGCTTGCTGCCCAGGGGCCACATTGGGTAGCGTCTGCATTGTGTTGTTTGTCATCGCAGTGCCATCGGCAAAAACCAGCTTATAGTCGCTGCTCCAGGCCACATTCCCCGTGTTTTTAACCCGCCACCGCTTCACAAAAGTCGAACCTGCCTGCAACCGTGTGTCATCGGGGATGGTAACATCAGCCACAAACTGAATGTTGGGTACAGGTGGTGGCTGAGGAGGTTCTGGCTCAGGGTCAGGATCAGGCGGAATCGGTTCAGGATCTGGTTCAGGTGGAATCGGCTCTGGGTCTGGCTCAGGTGGGATGGGTTCGGGATCTGGATCGGGTGGAATTGGTTCTGGGTCTGGGTCGGGCACAATGGGCTGTGGTGTGCTGTCGATTTCTGGCACATCGATCTCGCCACTGCCTTCTAACACCTCAAAACGATGGTTGAGTGTGAAATCGGTTACGGGCTTGATCAAGCGTTGGGCTTTATTGGCAATGCCGCCAAAATCGGGGCCAAGATACCAGATGGCAGCCCCTTCAACCTCAGGAAAACGGGCGTACAGCTCACCCACCTTACGAATGTCTGGAATCGCTTTTTCTGGCACCGGCACGCTGTTGAGCGTCCAGCCCCATTCAGTGATGTGAACCCGTGGCCGGGGAATATTGTGTTTGTCACACACCTGGAACAAATATTGAAAACGGCCGATTTTAAACGGAAACTCGTGCAAAATATCGCTTTCAATGTAACTGTACTCATGCAAAGCAACGGCAGCTTGCTGCGGCCGTTTCCCGCAAAGCTCTAAATATTTCAGCATCCCCGGCGTTTCCCAGCCGCTCGGTTCCGGTTCGCCACTGGACCAGGCAAACAGCGACACTTTGTAGCCATCCCGCTGCGCCAGATTGGCGATACGGACGGCAAAACGGCCCAGCCAATCGCACAAATCTTTGTCCACCTCGTTGATGGGTTCCAGCCAGACACGCTCCTTATCAAACTCTGGCGGCAGCTTGGCCCTCGTTTTGCGCCAATGCTTTTCCGCCCCACCCTCCGGATCGTTCACATATTTTGGATCCTTGTACGGCGGCACATCATAATCGTAGCCATCGTTAAGGCCTCGCGTGCTAAGGCGATAAACAAGCACATGGGGTACGCTGCTTTTTTTCATCAGCTCCTGGGCTTCAAAAATAGGCCCATAATGATCGACTGATTTGAGGCAAAACGGGATGCGGGCTTTGTCCAGCGCACGCATCCAGTCACCAATACCAGAGGGATTGCCACCTGGCCCGGTGTGAAAACCAATTTTGTTGGGAACTTTGATCATGTTGCCTCCAGTTTTAACTGATTCAATCGCAGAAACAGATGATGGAGTAGACGGCCGTTCTGCCGCACTACCACCACCAAAAAGAGAAATGATTCGTTTGATGAATGTCTGAATGGTTGAGATCATGAGTAGTCAGAGAATATACAACCAGGGGAGGGATTGTCAACAAAACCTGCGATTACGTCTACCAGCTCGCCCACAGCGCTTCTGGTTTGCGAAAGACCAGCCCACGCGAGCGGGCTGCTTTGGCAGCGGTTTCCGTTTCCCGAAGCTGCAACCCTGGCAAGCGCGTCAAAACCTGTTCGATGGCAAGTTGGGCTTCCAACCGGGCAAGGTGAAGTCCCAGGCAAACGTGCGGCCCTTGAGCAAAGGCAACGTGGTCGCGCAGATTGGGCCGCAGCGGATCAAACCGATCCGGCTCAGGGAATATGTCC
>JBNKLQ010000091.1:0-20656 GCA_050292445.1 Promineifilaceae bacterium (SeqCode)
GCCGATGATGTTTTCGATGTCGGGATGGTTGCGGTTGGCAATGGGCGTGCCCACAACGATGTCGTTTTGCTGCGAATAGCGCATGAGCAAAATGTTGTAGGCAGCTATGAGAGTCATGAACAGCGTGCTTTTGTGGGTTTGGCTGAACTGGGTAAGCGCAGGCGTCAGCGCCTGGGGCAGCAGTTGGCTGTGAATACCGCCTCTGGTGCTTTGCATTTTGGGGCGGGGCATGTCTGTGGGCAGACTGAGCACGGCCGGGGCACCTGCCAGGTGATCTTGCCAGAAGGCAAGCTGTTCTTCTAGCACGTTGCCTTGCAGCCAGCTTTGCTGCCAGGCGGCAAAATCGGCATACTGCACACGCAGCTCAGGCAGATTCAGGGGAAATCCTTTCACCTGAGAAACATAGAGACTGACAAACTCGCGGACAAAGATGCCCATCGACCAGCCATCGGTGATGATGTGGTGCATGACGACGACGAGGATGTGCTGCTCAGCGGCCAGGCGAAGGTGGGCAATGCGGACAAGGGGGCCAGTTTTGAGGGAAAACGGCCGTCCCGCCTCCTCACGTATCCATGCCTCCACTTTTTCTTCTTGCACACTTTCAGACAGCGTAGAAAAATCGACTTGCTCAATGGGTAGATGAGCGTCGTTGGCAATGTGTTGGTAGGGTTGGCCGTCTTCGCCATAATGAAAGGTAGTGCGCAGGGAGGCGTGACGGGTGAACATGGTGTTGACGGCCGTTTGTAGTGCAGTTGTGTCTAAACGGCCGTCTATCTTAAAGGCCATCGGAATGTTGAAGGTGGCTTGGTTGGGTGCCAGCTCGTCCATGACCAGCAAACGCCGCTGGGCAAATGAAAGCGGCAAGGGCTGACCATCTGGCAGTTTGGGGATGAACTGTTTGTTGAGTGCTTTATCCGGTTTATAGTCTGGCGATTGCTCGATCAGGCGAGCGATTTGGGCGATTGTGCTTTGCTCAAACAGTTCGCGCAGCGGCAGCCTTAGATGGAACTGCTTTTGGATGCGGGAGACAAGCTGGGTGGCCAGCAATGAATGACCGCCTAGCTCAAAGAAGCTGTCGTAAATGCCTACCTGGTCTACTTGAAGCAGCGTTTGCCAGATTTCAGCCAGCTGCGCTTCGATCTGGTTGCGCGGTGGGACGTAAGCCGAGGTGGTCTCCCGTTCGCCAGTGGGCGCGGGCAATGCTTTGCGATCTACCTTGCCATTGGGCGTCAGCGGGAATGCTTCCAGCGGCATGAAGATGTGGGGGATCATGTAGGCGGGCAATGTTTCTTGGAGGAAGGTGCGCAATTCGGCCGTTGTGGCCGGGTCGTCACTCGTTTTTTCTTCGGCAAAAATAACGTAGGCCACTAACTGCTGCTCAAATGGATGCACCACAACCTGCGCTACATCCGGATGCTGCCGCAGACGGCTCTCAATTTCACCCAGTTCCACGCGGAAACCACGAATCTTTACCTGGTGATCAGAACGACCCAGGAAGTTAACCGCGCCATCGGGCCGGAAGCTGGCGAGATCGCCGGTGCGGTAAACAGTTATCAGTGGGTCAGTGTTCAGTAGGTCAGTTGTCAGTGGCTGATCACTGATGACTGAATACTGATGACTGAATACTGGTAATTGCACAAATCGCTCCGCAGTCAACTCCGGCTGGTTCAGGTAGCCACGGGCCACACCCACGCCGCCAATGTGCAGCTCGCCGGTGACGCCGATGGGCACTTGCTGCAAGTTGTCGTCCAAAATGTAGAGCTGGGTGTTGGCCAACGGCCGTCCGATGGGAATAGATTGCTGCGGGTCGAGTTCTTCTGCCAGGACGGGCTGAATGGTGGAGTAGGTGGTGGTTTCCGATGGCGCGTACATGTTCCACAACTTCTCGCCTCGCGCCAGCAGCTGTTGAGCCAGGGCTACAGATAACGCCTCGCCGCCGGTGATCATTTTCAGGCCAGGCTGCCCTTGCCAGTCGGCGTTGAGCAGCATTTGCCAGGTGGCGGGGGTGGCTTGCATGAACGTGATGTCTTCTTTTTGCAGCAGGTCAATGAGCTGCCGCGGATCGGTGACAGCCGCTTGCGGCGCGATCACGATTTGGGCACCAGCTAGCAGCGGCAGGTACAGCTCCACGGTGGCAATGTCGAAGGAGAGGGTGGTGATGGCCAGCAGCTTGTCGTTAGGGTCGATGCCGGGTTGCTTGGCCATGCTGGTAAGTAGGTTCACCAGGGAATCGTGGGTTATTTGCACGCCTTTGGGGCGGCCGGTGGAGCCGGAGGTGTAGATGATGTAGGCGAGGTTGTGGGGGGTAACGGCCGTTTCTGGCAAGCCAGTTGGCAAATCACTGATTTTCGGCAGCAGTTTATCCAAACACATCACCTGTGCCTGATGCTCAGGCAGCGTGTCGGCAATGTCTGTTTGGCTGAGCAGCAGCGGGACCTGGGCATCGGCCAGCATAAATTGGATGCGCTGGGCAGGAAACGCTGGGTCGATGGGCAGATACGCGCCGCCAGCCTTCAGGATGCCTAGCAAACCAACCAGCAAGTGCGCGTTACGGTTCAGCGAGATGGCTACAAACGTGTCTGGCTGCACGCCCAAAGAGAGCAGATGGTGGGCCAACTGGTTGGATTGGGTTTCCAACTGCTGGTAAGTGAGGGCCGTTTGGCCGTCAGAAATAGCGATGCGGTCTGGCGTTTGGCTGGCGTGTTGGGAGATGAGTTGGTGCAGGCAGAGGTGGTGGGGGAACGGCCGTTGCGTGGCGTTCCACTGCTGCATTATCGCTTTTTCAGACGGGGTCAGCAGCTCTAGTTGATCAATGGGTAAATCTGGGTTGGCGGCAATTTGCTGCAGCAGATGGTTAAAATGGGCCGCCAATCGGGCAATGGTGCTTTCGTCAAACAACGCTGTGCTGTATTCCCAATTGACGCGGAACCCGGTCATGGTTTGCGTAATTTCTAAAGAGAGGTCGTATTTGGCTGTTGTGCTGGGTGCGTCAAGGGCCGTTAAGGTGAGTCCAGGCAGTGCAGCCCGCTGGCTGGGCAGATTTTGCAGCACAAAAGAAACCTGGAACAAGGGTGAATAGCTCATGTCCCGCGCCAACTGTTTTTCCTCAACCAGCTTCTCAAAGGGAATGTCCTGGTGGGCATAAGCGCCAAGCGTCGTTTCGCGCACGCGGCTCAATAAGTCACGGAAAGAGGGATTGCCAGATATATCGGTGCGCAAAACCAGCATGTTAACAAAGAAGCCAATCAATCCTTCGATTTCGGCGCGGTTGCGGTTGGCGATGGGCGAACCGACCACAATATCGTCTTGCTGTGTGTAGCGGGCCAGCAGCGTTTGGAAAGCGGCTAGCAGCACCATAAAGATGGTGGCGTTTTCTTCTTGGGTGAGCTGTTCCAGAGCAGGTATGATTTCTGCGGGAAAGTCGCTGTTGAGGATGGCCCCCTGATACGATTGCACAGCAGGGCGAGGTCTATCGGTGGGCAAAGTTAAGACGGCCGGTGCGCCCTGTAAATTGTCGAGCCAGTAGTCTATTTGCTGCTGTAAGACATCCCCTTGCAGCCATTTTCGCTGCCAGGCGGCAAAGTCGGTGTATTGAATGGGAAGTGGTGGTAAGGGAGACGGCTGTTCTGCCACAAAAGCCATGTAAAGCGCCACCATTTCCTGGAACAAAATGCTCACTGACCAGCCATCAGAGATGATGTGGTGCATGACGATGACCATGATGTGCTGCGTTTCACCCTGGCGCAGCTGTGATACGCGGATGAGGGGGCCAGTGCTGAGGGAAAACGGCCGTTCCACCTCAGCATAAATCCAGGCACGAACTTTTACTTCCTGCTCTTCCTGCGGCAAATCAGCAAAATCTACTTTGTTAATGGGCAGGTGGGTAGCTTCGCCAATGCGCTGGTAAGGCTGCTCATCGTTGCCGTAGAAAAAGGTGGTGCGCAGCGAGTCGTGGCGGGTGTAGAGTGTGTCTACGGTTTTTTGTAAGGCAGTTTGGTCTAAACGGCCGTCCAGCCGGAAGGCCATCGGGATATTGTACGTTGCCTGATTTGGCTCGATCTGATCCAGCAGCAGCAGCCGCTGCTGGGCAAAGGAAAGTGGCAGCAGCTTGATTTGGGCAAGCTTCGTGATGTGCCCTTCGCCATTTTCGCCCGCTGGCAGGCCAGGTGCTTGGGCCTTAGCTTTGTCGATGGCTATAGCAATTTGGGCGATGGTGCTCTGTTCAAAAATGTCCCGCAGCTGGAGCTTGATATTGAACTGTTTCTGGATGCGAGACGCAAGCTGGGTGGCCAGCAAGGAGTGCCCGCCCAACTGGAAGAAGCTGTCGTGTACGCTAATTTCCGACAGTTCCAATAAGGTTTGCCATATGGCGTGCAGCTTTGTTTCGGTGGGCGTGCGGGGTGGGGTAAAGGGGATGGTGCGCTCTAACTCATCTGGGTTGGGTGCGGGCAGCGCCTGGCGGTCGATCTTGTCATTGGGGGTGCGGGGCATTTCTGCCAGCGGCACCCAAACCGAAGGCACCATGTAGTTGGGCAGCACCTGGTTCAGCGCATCGTGCAATGTTTGTTGGGTGGGTACCGGATCGGCATTGGCTTGCACGGTGAAGTAGGCGACCAGGGTGGTTTGTCCGTCGGCGGCGGTGTGGGGCATGACAACGGCCGTTTCCACCCCGTCCTGCGCCAATAAATTCGACTCAATTTCACCCAGCTCCACGCGGAAACCACGCACCTTCAGCTGGAAGTCTGTGCGGCCCACGAACATGATGTTGCCATCGGCTAGATAACGAACCAGGTCGCCTGTGCGGTAGAGTCGGGCCGTTGGATCATTGGAGAAGGGGTTGGGCACAAATTTTTCGGCCGTTAGCTCGGGCCGATTGAGATACCCGTGAGCCAGCCCCATGCCCCCTACGTACAGTTCGCCCGTCACGCCGATGGGCACTGGCTGCATTAATTCATCTAGCAAATAGGTCTGGTAGTTGACCAGCGGCTTGCCGATAGGCGCTTTGCCCTGGCGGGTACTATCCACAGGTACCGGGTAACTTGTAGAGGCTACTGTCGCTTCCGTAGGACCATAAGCGTTGAGCACGGTTAGCCCTGGCACCGAATTCTGAATGCCGACCAGCGTCTGCTCTGCCAGCGGCTCTACACCGACTAGCAGATGCCGCATGACACAGCTGTTTTTATCTGCTTGCAGCCATTGGTAAAACGGCTCCACTAGGAACGGCGGCAGATAGCTGGATTGAATTTTATTTTGGGACAGCCAGGCAAACAGGGCAGGCGCATCGGAGCGAATCTCCTGGGGTACGATGTGCAGCGAGCCGCCGGTGATGAAGGCAAGGAAGATTTCGTAGATGGAGACATCGAAGTTGAGGCTGGTCCAAAGGGAGAAGATCGCCTGCGGCGGCAGCGTGCCCCATTGGTCAAAGGCGCGTTGCAAGTTGAAAACGCCCGTATGGCCGCAGACGACCCCCTTTGGCCTCCCAGTCGAGCCAGAGGTGTAAATGATGTAGGCTGGATCAGCGGGCGTGTAGTCCAAGTCCAGGTTGGTTATTGGTTGTTGTGCTAACTGCGTTTGAATTGCATCCCAGTGCCAGACGGTGCAGTTGCCGCCGGTGTCTAGATGATCCAGGCTGGAATCGGTGAAGACGACGGGTGCGGCCGTATCGTCTAACATCAGCTGCAGGCGCTGGGTGGGATACGTGGGATCAAACGGCACGTACGCTGCCCGTGCCTTGTGGCAGGCCATGATGATGACGATGGCAGGCACGCTGGCGGTCATGTGGATACCAACGGCATCGCCGGGCTGCACGCCCTGGTGGATGAGCAGGCGGGCCAACTGGTTAGCTTGCTGATTGAGTTCTTGGTAGGTGAGCGTGAGGTGTGGGTCGGAAACGGCCGTAACCCCCGGCTGCTTCTCGGCCCACATTTCAAACTGCTCGTGTAAACAGATTTGGGGAATGGTGGCATCGACTTTGCCCTGCCACTCATGCAAGAGCAGCTGCTTTTCGGCTTCCGGCAATATATTGAGCTGCTTCACGGGCTGGGTCGGATCGCTCACAATGCTTTGCAGCAGGGTTTCAAAATGCGTGTGCATCCGTTCAATCGTGTCATCAAAAAACAGATCCGTGCAATATTCCCAGCTGCACAGCAAGCCGTTGTTGGTCTCAATCACCACCAGGGTGAGATCGTATTTGGCTGTATTGCTGTTGGCTGAGAGCGGTGAGAGGGTGAGACCATCCAGCTCAGGCAGCGTCATGTTTTCGTTGTTGCGCAGGGCAAAGGTTACCTGGAAAACGGGCGAATAGCTGATGTCGCGGTCTGGTTGCAGGCTGTTGACAACTTGTTCAAAGGGAATGTTTTGATGATTGTAGCTTTCGAGGGCTGCTTGCCGAACTTTGGCCAGTAAGGCAACAAAAGTTTCTTCTTGGCCAAGCTGAGTGCGCAGGGGCAGCATGTTGACAAAGAAACCAATCAGGCCCTCAATGCCCGGCTGGTTGCGATTAGCAGTCGGTGTCCCCACAACAAGATCATCCTGCTGACTGTAGCGGGCCAGCAGCAAATTGTAGGCGGCAAACAGCGTCATAAAGAGGGTGCTGCTGTGGGCTTGACTCAGATCGGCCAGGGCTGGGGTGAGTTCAGCGGGCAGCAGCTGATCATAGGTACGGCCGATTGTGCTTTGCATTTTGGGCCGGGGTAAATCCGTGGGCAGATTGAGGACAGCTGGCGCGCCCGTCAGGTGATCTTTCCAGTAAGCAAGCTGCTGTTCCAATGCGTCGCCTTGCAGCCATTTTTGCTGCCAGGCGGCAAAGTCGCTGTATTCAATGGGCAAATCGGGCAGGTTACTGGGCAAGTTCTGCACTTGCGTGCTGTAGAGCTGCAAAAATTCGCGCATGAAGATGTTCATCGACCAGCCGTCGGTGATGATGTGGTGCATGACGATGACCAAAACGTGCTGCGCCTCCCTTAAGCGCAGGTGGGAAACGCGGATGAGGGGACCGGTGCCGAGGTTGAACGGCCGTTGCACTTCCATCTGCACCCATTGCCGGGCTTCTGCTTCAAGCTTGTCGCTGAAATCCACCTGGTTGATGGGCAGATGGGTGGCTTCAGCGATGTGCTGGTAGGGCTGTTCATCTTCGCCGTAGAAGAAGGTGGTGCGCAGCGAGCTGTGGCGCACGTACAGGGTGTCTACGGCCGTTTGTAATGCAGCTTCATCTAAACGGCCGTCCACCTGGAAAACCATCGCCACATTGTAAGTTGCTTTGTTGGGGTCCAGATGGTCTAGCACCAGCAGCCGCTGCTGGGCAAACGAAAGCGGCAGCTGTTGGCTAGCTTCCTGTTTGGGAATGGCCTGCTGGCCGGTGTTGCTATCTTCCGCTGTCTTTTTCTGCCATTTGTTGAGCAGCGCCTGCTGCTTGGCAGATAGATTTTTGCGCCGTTCGGCCAGAGCCGACCGCTTGGCAGCGCGCGTGTCGGCCTGCTGGTCTTGTTCCGTTTCCTTTTGCTGTGTGGATTGTAATGCCTGGTAATCGATCTGGCCTTTTGCGGTAAGCGGCATTTGGGCGATGGTTTGGTATTGGGTCGGAACAAACTGGGCAGGCAGCTGCGCCTGGGCAAACTGATTTAAGTTGTCGGCATTGAAACTGTCAGCTGGGACGATGTAGGCAGTTAACAACCGCTTTTCGCACGGATTTTGGTCTGGCAGCACAATACATTCGTTGACCGTGGGATGCTGGCGCAGGATAGCGGCGATGGTTTCTGTTGGCACGTAACGGCCGCGTGTGGTGGTGTGGCTAGGATGATAGTGGCGGAACTGGAGTCGGCCGTCTGGCAGCCAGCACCAATTGTCGTCGGTTGATTGTTTGTCGATGTGCAGCGTGCCCAGAACACCAGCCGGGGTGGGCTGGCCCTGTGGATCGAGGATGGTGATGGGGGGAACGGCCGTACCGCTCAACCACGTTTCGGGTGTCCCGATTCTGCTTAAAACAGTAGGCAAAATGGACACGCTACTGAGATGGCCGTGCAGCCGCTGGCGACCGACCCACTTCTGCCAATGGGTTTGGTCCATGTCAGCTTCCAGGGAAACGATGGCTTTGAGCTGCGGCACGCGCTTAGGGTCCAGCGCGACAAGCAGGACGGCAGGCAAAATGGCAAAATCAATCTGCTTACCCTTGAGCAGATTGTAAATGGCCGATAGCTTTGTGAGCTGATCGCGAGGCGCTAAATGCAACGTGCCGCCACTGAGCAGCGTGGCAAAAATCTCATGCGCAGCTTGATGGCTGGCAAATGGGGCAAATTGCAAAACCTGGTTGTTCGTTTGGATGGGGTAGACATTGGCCAGGCGCAGTAAATCGGCAGTTGGGTAGCGGCCAAATGTGGACAAATAAATTCCGCCCGTCGTGGGCGTTGGCAATTCTTCGCTAGTGAAATCCTGGGCTGCTTCGATGGTTAATTTCGGATAGCCATTAATATAATCAGCTGGATTTTCCTGGCTATAGAGCAGCAATTTTGCCTGGCCTTCTTGCAGCGCCACCTGCTGCCACGCTACCGGATCATCTTCGTTCAGCGGTAAGTAGGTACCGCCAATTTTGAGTATGCCGAAAACGGCCGTAATCATTTGGGGTGTTGCCGTTGCCACAATAGCCACCACATCACCGGGTTCAACACCCTGTTCTCGCAGCAGGTGAGCGATTTGATTACTTTGCTGGTGCAGCTGCTGGTAGGTGAGGTCGGTTGTGGGGCTGGAAACGGCCGTTTTTGTACCCAATCGTTCTGCTATTTCGGCAAATTTTTGGATGAGTGTTTGCGGGGGAACGGCCGTGTGCGTTGCTGCTTCTGCCTGCTGATTCCGTTCGTCCTCCGTGCGGAAATCGATCTCAGCAATGGGAGTGTCTGGCTGCTGCATCAACCTGCTCAGGAAATTGACATAATGCTGACTAAACAGCTCGATTCGCTCTGGCGTAAACAGGGCCGTGCGGTACTCCACAAAGCCATTGATCTGTTTTTCCTGTTTTGCCAGCGACAACGTCAGATCAAATTTAGCTGTGTTTGTCTCAAAAGAAACCGGTTCAATCGTAACTCCCGGAATTTGGGGGCGGCCCTCAACGGCCTGGACGGTGAAAAACGTCTGGAACAGGGGCGGCACATTCTCCCGCCGCGTGGTTTGGATGGCCTCCACCACCTTGTTAAAGGGCAAATCCTGATGATCCTGCCCGCCCAACACCCGCTGCCACACCTGGTCTAAAAGCTGGCGGAAGGTCATGCCCGGCGTAAAGCTGGCATTCATGACGATGGTGTTGGTGAAAAAGCCAATCAACTTTTCCGTATGGGCTTGGTGTCGGTTGGCAATAGGCACCCCGATGTTGATCTCGTTTTGCTGTGTGTAGCGGTGCATTAAAGCGTGGTAGGTAGCCAGCAGCAACGTGAAGAGGGTGACACGCTCTTTTTGCATGAATTGATCGGTTTGTTGCCTGACGTCGTCCGGTAGTTGGAAAGTGAAGTTGGTGCCTTCGTCATCTGGTTTTTCGCGGCGTGGTTTGTCTGCTAGCAGCTGCAGCGGTTCTGGATCGGGGGCCAGGGTGTTTTGCCAGTAGGCCAGCAGCTTCGCTTCGTGCTCGGCTAACCAGGTTTCTTGCCAGGCGGCGTAGTCACTGTATTGGATGGGCAATTCGGGCAGATGCGGTGTTTCACCTGCCTGGTAAGCGCGGTAGAGGCTCGTGATTTCCTCAATGATCAGCTCCACAGACCACAAATCCATAGCGATGTGGTGCAGCGTGAGCAGCAGTACCCAATGGTCTTCACCCAGGCGTAATAGTTTTGTGCGAATGGGAATCTGGCTGGTGAGGTCAAACGGCCGTTGATCTTCTTGGGCGATTTGCTGGGTAACGGCCGTTTCCCGTTCATCTTCTGGCAGGTGGCGCAAATCCAAAATGGGTAGCGGGAGTTGGTCGATGGGTTGGATACGGCCGTACACATCATTTTCTTCAAAAAATAGCGTGCGCAGCACCTCATGCCGGATCACCAGATCGGTTAAGCTTTGTTGCAGCCAATCTACGTTAACTGAGCCGCGCAGACGGATGGCAATCGGTTCTGTGTAAGCTGAACTTTGTGGATCGAGCTTGTAAAAGAACCAGAGACGTCGTTGGGCAAACGAGAGCGTGTGCTTCTGGCCAGCTGTCGGCGCAATGACCGGTGCAGCGTCGGCATCCTGCTGGCTGCTAGCGACGAGGGCCGCTAGTTCGGCAATCGTTTCGTGCCGGAACAGGTCGCCAACAGACAGACGCACGCCTGTAGCAGTTTGAACATCGGACACAAGCTGTGTGGCCAGCAGGGAGTGCCCGCCCATATCCAAAAATGAGTCGTGAATCCCCACACGTTCGACGGCAAACAGGCTGGCCCACAGCTCGGCCAACTGTTCTTCCAGTGGAGTGCGCGGGGGGGTGTACGGCCGTTGCTCAATTGTGTAGATTTCTTGCGGCGTGGGCAGTGCTTTGCGGTCGATTTTGTCATTGGGCGTGCGCGGCATTTTGTCCAGCTGCACCCAAATAGAAGGCACCATGTAGTTGGGCAGCGCCTGGTTCAGGGCATCACGCAAAGTTTGCTGGTTGGGTGCAGGACTGGTATTGGCTTCCACTGTGTAGTAGGCCACCAGGGTGATTTGGCCGTCGGCGGCGGTGTGAGGGGTGACAACCGTCGTGGCCACGCCCGGCTGGGCCAACAAGTGGGTCTCGATCTCACCCAATTCAATGCGGAAGCCGCGTACTTTCAGCTGGAAGTCGGTTCGACCTATGAATAGGATGTTGCCATCGGGCAAATAGCGCGCCAGGTCTCCCGTGCGGTAAAGTCGTGCCTGCCGATCATTAGAAAACGGATCGGGCACAAAACGTTCGGTCGTTAGGTCAGGTAGATTGAGGTAGCCGTGCGCCAACCCCAGACCGCCAATGTACAATTCCCCCGCCACCCCGATGGGAACCGGCTGCATTTCTTTATCCAGCAGGTAGAGTTGGGTGTTGAGCAAGGCGCGGCCGATGGGGGCAATGCCCGGGCGTTGGCTGTTGGCGGTGATGCGATAGGCCGAGGCGCAAATAGTGGCTTCGGTGGGACCGTAACCATTAATGATAACCGCTTGCGGCAGCTGCTTTTGAATTTGCACCAGCGTTTGCTCGGCCAACGGTTCTACACCGACCAACAGTCGCTGCAAAGTGGGGAAAGCATTACCTGCCTTAAGCCAGGCAGCAAATGGTTCCACCAGGAACGGCGGCAGGTAAACCGAGGCGATTTGCTGCTCTTCTAGCCAGTGGAACAAAGTTGTCCTATCGGCTCGTATGGCTGCCGGTACAATTTGCAGCGTACCGCCGCTAACCAGCGGTGTAAAGATTTCATAGACGGAGACATCAAAGTTGAGGCTGGTCCAAAGAGAGCTGCTGACCTGGGGTGGCAGTTCCCCCCATTGGTTAAAAGAATGCAGCAGGTTGAAGACGCCCGCGTGGCCACAGATGACCCCTTTTGGCTTTCCGGTAGAGCCGGAGGTATAGATGATGTAGGCGGGATCGTTGGCTGAGCAGGTCAGGTAGAGATTGCAATCTTCTTGCTCGTCAAGCAGCGATTGCAAATGGTGCCAGGACCAGATGGTGCAGTTACCGGTGTCCAGATGATCTAGGGTGGAATCGGTGAGAATGACGGGAGCGGCCGTGTCAGCCAACATAAATTGCAGGCGCTGGGCAGGGTAAGCCGGATCAAACGGGACGTAGGCGGCGCGGGCTTTGTGGCAAGCCAATATGGCTATGATGGCGGGAGCGCTGGCACTCATGTGGATGCCGACGGCGTCGCCGGGCTGCACGCCTTGCTGAATGAGCAGGCGAGCCAGCTGGTTGGCGCGTTGGTTGAGCTGGTTGTAGGTAAGTGTGAGGGTTTGGTCGGCAACGGCCGTACCCTCCGGCTGCCGTTCTACCCACTGCTCAAACTGCTCGTGCAGGCAAATCTGGGGAATGGTGTTATCAATCTCACCTTGCCAGGTGTGCAGCAGCAATTCTCGCTCCGCTGGTGGCATGATTTCTAACTTCATTACAGCGCAATCTGGATTTTCGGCTATCGATTGCAGCAAGCGTTCATAATGGGTGGCAAACTGCTGAATGTGCTGCTCCGTAAACAGATCGGCGCGATATTGCCAGCAGCAGCGCCAACCTTCCACTTCTTTGTTGATCACAAGGGTTAAATCGTATAGGGAGGTATCGGCTGTCTCTGGCAGGTCTCCTGCGGCAAAAGCTGTCTGGAACAAGGGGGCGTAGCTGTCGTCGCGGGCTGGTTGTAAGACATCTACTAACGTGGTCAGGGGCAAAAGGTTGTTTTGTGTCTGCTGGTGGGCCTGGGTTAACTGTTGGACTAATTGGTTGAAGGATGTGTCTGGTGTGATTGTGGCGCGCAGGGGGAGGAGGTGATTGGAAACGGCCGTTCCTATCACCATATCATCCTGCTGGCCGTGGCGCAGCAGCAGCAGCGTGTAAGCCGCCAACAAATGTGTCGCTGCCGTTGTCCCTGTTGGTAGGATGTCAATCGGCAAAGCGGTGTGGTGAACGGCCGTTTGCGGTGTCGCGTCGGCCAATCGCTGCTTGTCGATGGGCAGGGTTAACATCGCTGGCGCGTTTTCCAGGTATGCTTGCCAAAAAGCTAACTGTGTGGGGTTAATCTGCATACTTCTATACCTTTCTTTCTCTGTGTTCTCTGTGGTGAATTCTTATAACAACAGGTCAATTTCATCGTCGTCCAGCGCTTCTACCATTTCCAGCATCTTTTCCTCAACGATAAGGGCCATGTCTACCACGGTGGGATGCTCAAACAGGGTACGCAGCGAAAGCTCTACCTCAAAGATGCTTTGGATGCGGGAAGCAAGCTGCGTGATGAGCAGGGAATGTCCACCAAGCTGGAAGAAGTTGTCGTAAAGCCCCACTTTTTCTACATTGGTGAGCTGGCTAAACAGGTCTGCAATGGTTTCTTCGATGGGTGTCCGTGGTGCTTCGTAGTGTGCACTGTCCTGCGGTTGGAATGTCGGTGTGGGCAGGGCGCGATAGTTGATTTTGCCATTGCTGGTTTTGGGGAAGCTGTCCAGCGTGACAAACGTGGCGGGAATCATGTAGGCGGGCAGCTGCTGCCGCAGGTAGCTGGCCAATGTTTGTTGGTCAGGCACAGGGCCGTTTTTCGGGATGAGGTAGGCGACAATTTGCGGATTGTTCTGGCTGTCTGGTTGGGTGGTAACGGCCGTATCTGCCACATCCTCATGCTGGTTCAGCAGCTGTTCCAATGTTTCTGGCTCAATGCGATGTCCGCGAAGCTTAATTTGCCGGTCGGTGCGGCCAACAAACTGCAAGATGCCATCATCCAAAAAGCGCACCCGGTCGCCGGTACGGTACACCTTGCCCGTGTCGGCAAACGGATCGGGGATGAATTTTACGGCCGTTTCCTCCGGCAAATCCACATAACCCGATGCCAGCTGCGGCCCAGCAATGAGCAGTTCACCCGGCACGCCGACCGGAGCCAGCTGATCATACTGATCCACCACATACACGCGCGCCGAGGCAATGGGCTTGCCAATGGGTGCCAACTCTGAATGGGATACGGCATCGGGTCCGGCAATGGCACAGTTGGTAGCCACGATGGTTGTTTCCGTGGGACCATAGGTGTTTAGCAGCGCAACCTGGTCATTGGCGATGGTGCGCCAGGTGGCCAGATGCTCTGGCGAGGCTTTTTCGCCGCCAATGATGATGAGACGAATGCTCGCTGGCAGTTGTAAGGAGGCATCTCGTTGCATCTCAATGGCGAGGGTGTGCCAGAACGCGGTGGGCAAATCCAACACTGAAATTTGGTAGGTGTGACAGAAATTGAAGAAAGCTTGAATGGAATTCAGGCTTTCTTCCGTACGCAAAATGAGCGTGCCGCCACTCAGGTGGGTGGGGCAGGTTTCTTCCAGCGAGGTATCGAAGCCAATGGAGGCGAACTGCAAGACGTTGTCGCTGGGGGTGAGCTGGAATTGGTCGACGGCCGTTCGTGCATAGGTGTGCAAAGCTTGATGGGGCAAACGCACCCCTTTGGGCTGCCCAGAAGAGCCAGACGTGTAGAGGATAACGGCCGTTTCTGCCATTTCTACCGCTTCTAAAGCAGGGGCATTTGCCAGCTGCGGCTCAATTTCATCAATCAACAGCACTGGCTGATTCACTTGTGGTAGCGTTGCTTGTAAAGCTGAGTGGCTGATAATGGCTTCCAGATCGGCATTTTCAATCATAAACGCCAGGCGCTGCTGGGGATGTTTGGCATCGAGCGGTACGTAGGTGTTGCCGCTTTTGAGGATGCCCCAAAAGCAAACGGAGAAATGATAGCTGCGTTCGAGATGGAGACCGATACGGCCGTTCCGAATCCCTAACTGCTGTAAATGGGCCGCCAACTGGCTGGACTTTTCATCTAACTCAGCATAGGTCAATGTGCCGTATGCCGGATCAATCACGGCGGCGACGCTGGGCTGCTTGGCAACCTGCGCCGCAAAATCGGCCACTAATGACCCTTTGCTCACCGGTTTTGGCCAATTGTTCCATGTTTCCAGAAGTAAATTGCGTTCATTGGTAGGCAGGAGGGTGAGGTCAGCCATGCGTTGCTCTGGCTGGGCCACGATGTTGCGCACAACTTGCAGGATGTGGGTGAGCATCCGTTTGATGGAAACGGCCGTAAACAGCGTCGGATCATAAGAAATTTGCCACACTTCTTTCGGTTTTAGGTAGAAGTTCAGAGCGTAGTTGGTCTTTTCCTGCACAAACAGGGGCCGACTGTCGGTGGGCGGTGGGGGCATGTTGTCCGTAGCCGGATTGTTGTTGATGAACAGCGAATGGAACAGATTCCGCTCGCGTGGGAAGCCGCCCCACTGCTGAATTTGCTCCAGCGAGTTGTGCGCAAATTGGGATTGGTCGATAAACGTGGCATGACTTTGCTTCAGCCAGGCAAGCACCGATTCCTCTTTTTGGAACTGCAAGCGCACCGGCAAAACGTTGATGAACAGCCCCACCATGCGATCAAACTGGGGCAGTTCGGCGGGACGGCCGTGAACCACCGTGCCAAACAAGACATCATCTTCACCGCTGTACCGATTGAGCACAATGCCCCACACCGCCTGCATAAAGTTGTTGTAAGTGATTTTGTGTTCGGCCAGCAAAGCTTGTAACGAGGTCCAAATTTCCGCAGACAGCGTCACGCTTTGCTCGGCATAATCCTCAACGGCACCGTACACGCCCTGGTTCATCTGCTCGGCAATGGGAATCGGCGTGGCCTCTTCAAAATGGGCCAAGTATTCTTGCCAATATGCTTTTGCCTCCGATTCCTCTTGCTGGCGCAGCCAGGTGATGTATTTGCGATACGGTGTGGGTGTGGGCAGAGTGGGCGTTTCGCCGCGACGGAGCGCATCGTAAATGGCCCGCACTTCCAGATGAATAACCACATTCGACCAGCCATCCCACAAAATATGATGGTAATTCACCAGGATGAAATGACGTTTTTCAGCCACTTGAATCACATACAAACGCAACAGCGGCGGTTTTGTCAGGTCGAATCCTTTTTGCCGCTCTGCAGCCATCAGGTCTTGTAGCTGGGCCAGCTGCTGTTCTTCACTTTGACCACGCCAGTCGAGGCTGGTCAGGGGGAAAGGCACCTCGTGAGCAACCATTTGCAGTGGTTCCTCCAAATCCTCCCAGAAGAATGCTGACCGCAGTAAATCGTGCCGCGTGATTAATTGCTGCCAGGCCTGGGCATATAAATCGACGTCCAAATCTTCCATTTCCAGTGCATTTTGTTCGACGTAGACGCCCGTTTCAGGGGCATACAAGGTGTGGAACAGGATGGCACGCTGTGTCGGCGTTAAAGCGTACAAATCTTTGATTTTTTCGGGGTACTTGAGAAATTCTTTCGCTGCCGCTGTGTTCGCCAAGATGTTGTAATCCACTGCTTCTTCGGGTATTTGCGCCGGGATGGGGGCTGCTGGTGTGGCAGCCTGCTCATCTACCAACGAGGCCAATTCGGCCACCGTTTGGTTTTGGAACAGTTGGCTGGGCCGATAGATGAGGCCAATTTCCTTGGCCTGGGCAATAAAGCGAATAGCCGAGATGGAATCGCCGCCCAGCTCGAAGAAGTTGTCATGCACGCCTACCTGGCGCACGTTGAGCAGCGTCTGCCAGATGTTGGCCAACTGCTGCTCCTTGTCGTTGCGCGGAGCGGTGTATGCTTTTGTGTTTGCCAACACAACGCCGTCCGGCAGGGGCAAGGCTTTGCGGTCTACCTTGCCGTTCGGCGTGAGGGGGTACTCATCAAGGAAAAGGAAGCGATGCGGCACCATGTAGGCGGGCAGGCTTGCCTGCACATGATTGCGTAGCGCCGTCACGTCTGGCTGCTCCTCACCCTGGACAATGAGGTAAGCAACCAACTGTTCGCCCTGTGGATGAACCACCGCCTGGGCGATGTCGGGATGCTGCTGGAGGCTGTTTTCAATCTCGCCCAGCTCAATGCGGAAGCCGCGTACCTTTACCTGGTGGTCGGAGCGACCGAGGAATTCAATTGAGCCGTCTTTACGGTATCGGGCCAAATCGCCCGTAAAGTAAATGCGTTCCTCCGGCTTGAAGGGGTGCTGGGGGAACCGTTCGGCTGTTAAATCGGGCTGATGCAGGTAGCCACGGGCCACACCCTTACCACCAATGTACAGGTTACCGGTCACGCCAATTGGCACTGGTTGCAGATGTTCGTCCAGGACGTAAACATCTGTATTGCCGATGGGGGTGCCGATGGAAACGACGCCATCGGTTTGGCATTCTGCCTCGGTGACCTGAAGGCAGGTAGACCAGACGGTGGTTTCGGTGGGGCCGTACATGTTCCAAACGGCCGTTCCCCTTTTCAATAACTCCTTCGCCAAAGCCACTGGCAAGGCTTCCCCCCCAGACATAATCTTCAAGCCAACCTTGCCTTCCCAGCCAGCAGCCAACAGTATTTGCCAGGTAGCTGGCGTGGCCTGCATCATCGTCACCGGTTCGGCATCCAACAGTTGCCGCAGCAAAGAGACGTCTTTGGTTGTGGCCTGATCGGCTAACAACACCCGCGCCCCAGAAATGAGCGGCAGGTACAGCTCCAGCGTGGCAATGTCGAACGACAGCGTGGTTACGGCCAGCAGTGTGTCGTCGGCGCAGATGCCTGGCTTTTCTTGCATAGCGTTGAGGAAGTTAGCCAGGTTGCGCTGAGTGATTTGTACGCCTTTGGGCTTGCCCGTTGAGCCAGAGGTGTAGATAACATAGGCCAGATCATCCAGCCGCGAAAAATCTTGAGTCAGCGGTCCCGCCGCTTGAATCTGTGACCAGTCCGCATCAATCAAAATTGGCTGCGCTTTATTTTCTGGCAGCGTTTCTATTAATTCAGAATTCGTAATCAGCAGCGGGGCCTGAGCGTGTTCTAGCATATATTGAATACGCTGGTCGGGGTAGCTGGGGTCGAGGGGCAGGTAGGCTGCGCCCGCCTTCACAATGCCCAGAATGGCGACCAACATCGTGGTATTACGCGGCAGGGCCAGACCAATGAGCGTGTCTGGCAAAATGTTGAACTGGCGAAGGTAGGCGGCTAGTTGGTCCGATTTGGCGTCTAGTTGGGCGTAGGTTAAATTGCCATCACTGGCGGATACGGCCGTTTCACTCGGCGTCTTTTCCACTTGCTGTTTGAATAATTGGGTGAGGGTGTGGTGAGGAAACGGCCGTTCCGTGGCGTTCCATTCAACCAACATTTTTTGCTGCTCTTCAGCTGAGAACAAAGGGAGTTCAGACACGGTCTGATACGGCCGTGTCAGGACATTTTCCAACAGATGCACAAAGTGAGTGGCCAACCGTTCAATCGTCTCTTCTTGGAACAGATCGGTGCAATATTCCCAGAGGAAGCGATAGCCATTTTTTGTATCTAAAACAGTGAGCGTCAGGTCGTATTTGGCACTATTACCTTCAGCCGGTACCACGCTCATCTTCAACTCCTGAAGATTGATTTCGCTTTTTGGGGTGTTTTGCAAAATGAAAGCTACCTGGAAGATGGGCGAGTAGCTGATGTCGCGGGAGGCATTAAGCGAATCGACCAATTTTTCAAATGGTATATCTTGATGCGCGTAGGCGTCCAGAGCGTGCTGGCGCACTTGGGCCACCAGATCGTTAAAGTTGTCTTGGGTTCCAATTTGAGTGCGCAGGACAAGCATATTGACAAAAAAGCCAATCAGATTTTCTACTTCGCTGCTGTTGCGGTTGGCAATGGGGGAGCCAACCACGATGTCATCTTGGCCCGAGTAACGGGCCAGCAGTAGTTGGTAAGCCGCCAGCAGGGTCATGAACGGCGTGGCATTGGCCTCGCGGCTGAAATGATTAACTCGCTGGGATAAGTCCTGCGGTAAATCGTGCCGGTAAATAGCGCCGCGATAACTTTGCGTGGTGGGACGGGGGAAATCGGTGGGCAGATCCAAAGAGGCCGGTGCGCTGACCAGCCGCTGCTGCCAGTAAGCCAACTGCTGCTCCAACACTTCGCCCTGGAGCCAATTTCGCTGCCAGGCGGCAAAATCCGGGTATTGAATGGGCAGCGGAGGCAGCGGATTGGGCTGCCCAGCCTGGATGGCATGATACAGGCTGGCAATGTCGCGGACCAGGATGTTCATCGACCAGCCGTCGGAAATGATATGGTGGATCACAATGACCAGGAGGTGATTGTCAGGTTGAATTTGCAGCAGTTCAACACGCAGCAAAGGCGGGCTGGTGAGGTCAAACGGCCGTTGCACTATTTCTTTCACTGTTTCTGGGATTTCTGCTTCGGAAACGGCCATCACCGGAATCTCTAGAGGCATGGCTTCATCCACCACCTGAATCGGATCCCCCTCAGGATTGACGGCAAACGTGGTGCGCAGCGAATCATGCCGGGCCATCATCTGGTTGAAAGCAGCTTGCAGTGTTTCCGTCTCCAACGTGCCCTCCAGCCGGATGACTGCTGGGATATGGTAAGCAGTTAGATTTGGCTCGATTTGGTCCAAAACCCACAGACGCTGCTGGGAAAAAGATAGTGGTTTGGCGTCGGCGCTATCCACCACCTCAATGCGGGGCGCGATGGGCGCGTCTTGTGCCTGGGTGACGACTTTTGCCAGGGCGGCAACGGTCCCCGCCTCAAACAGTGAGCGCAGGGGCAGCTCCACGTTTAGCGTCTGGCGCACGCGGGAAACCAACTGCGTGGCCAGCAGTGAATGCCCACCCAGCTCAAAAAAGTTGTCTTCAATGCCCACACGCGGCACGTTGAGCAAATTTTCCCAAATGGTGACCAGCGCTTCTTCGATGGGCGTGCGTGGCGGTACGTAATTGTCGGAACTGAGAGCAAATTGGGCTGGGTCAGGCAGCGCTTTGCGATCCACCTTGCCATTAGGGGTGAGGGGATATGCTTCCAGAAAGAGGAAGCGGTGAGGCACCATGTAAGCAGGCAGTGTTTCCTGCACGTGGTTGCGGAGCGCCGTTATGTCTAGTTGTTCCTCATCTTTGGCAATGAGGTAAGCCACCAGCTGCTCCCCCTGCGGATGAACCACTGCCTGGGCAATCTCAGGATGCTGCTGCAAGCTGTTTTCAATCTCGCCTAGCTCAATGCGGAAGCCGCGAATCTTCACCTGGTGGTCGGAACGGCCGAGAAATTCGACAGCGCCATCTTGACGATACCGGGCCAAATCTCCTGTGAAGTAAATGCGCTCGTCTGGTTTGAAGGGATGCTGTGGGAAGCGTTCGGCCGTGAGGTCTGGCTGATGCAGGTAGCCCCGCGCCACGCCCTTGCCGCCGATGTACAGATTGCCCGTCACGCCAATCGGCGCGGGCTGGAGATGATCATCCAGTACATAGACATCTGTGTTGCCGATGGGGGTGCCAATGGAAACGACGCCATCGGTTTCACATTCTTCCTCTGTGACTTGCAGACAAGTTGACCAGACGGTGGTTTCGGTGGGGCCGTACATGTTCCAAACGGCCGTTCCCTTGCCCAACAACTGTTTACCCAAAGCCGCAGGCAAAGCCTCCCCGCCAGACAAAATCTTCAAGCCTGGCTTGCCTTCCCAGCCAGCGGCCAGGAGCATTTGCCAGGTGGCTGGTGTGGCCTGCATCATCGTCACCGGCTCAGATTCGAGCTGATTCAGCAGCAGCAGCGCATCTTTTGTGGTGGCCTGATCCGCCAGCAGCACCCGCGCCCCGGAAATGAGCGGCAAATACAATTCCAACGTGGCAATGTCAAACGACAGCGTCGTCACCGCCAACAGCGTGTCGTCGGCGCAAATGTCTGGTTTTTCCTGCATGGCGCAGAGGAAGTTGGCCAGGTTGCGCTGGGTGATTTGCACGCCCTTGGGTTTGCCCGTTGAGCCAGAGGTGTAGATGACGTAAGCGAGGTCATCCAGCCGCGAAAAATCTTGGGTCAAAGCGGGCGTTTCTTCAATTTTGGGCCAATCGGCCTCAATCAATATGGTTTTTGCCTGATGTTCTGGCAAACCATCTACCAGTTCAGCATTCGTGATGAGCAGGGGGGCTTGCGCATGATCCAGCATGTATTGGATGCGCTGGACGGGGTAGGTTGGGTCGATGGGCAGGTAGGCTGCACCAGCC
>JBNKLQ010000092.1:0-20611 GCA_050292445.1 Promineifilaceae bacterium (SeqCode)
TCCTGTAAAAAATAATTCACGCAAAGACGCTAAGTCGCAAAGCTTCTCTTGAAAAATCTGCGTAATCTGCGAAATCTGTGGATAGAAAATTATTGATCCAAAATCCTTCGTAGTTCGTTCAATTTCTGAATGTTGTAGGTGATGGGCAGCTCTGTCGGCTTGTTTCCCGGGTTGTACCAGCAGGTGTCGATGCCATAGGTGATGCCACCAGTCATGTCGGAAGAAAGGCTGTCACCAATGATCAAAACTTCAGACCTGGCCGGTTGGTTCATTCGCGCGAAGGCCACATCAAAAATGCCGGGATTCGGCTTGGCAACGCCCACTTCATCAGAAACAACGACGGCCGAAAAATAAGGTTCCAGGCCAGAACGGGCCAAACGTGGATACTGCACATCCGCTAAGCCATTGGTGATGAGGGCCAGGTGGTAACGGCCGTTTAATTCCCTAATCAATTCAGCGGCCCCCTCAATTAAATGGGCTTGTTGGGCCAACTGGTCCAGGTAGGTGTTGGAAAACAGTTCGGCATCATAATCAATGGTTAATTCTGCGAACAGCTGGTGGAAACGGCCGACGCGCAATTCTTCCGGCGTTACCTGCTTTTGCTCAAAGCGCAGCCAGAATTGGTGGTTAATGTTCCGGTAGCGTAACTGGTAATCGGGCTGGAACGCTAAGTTGTGCCGCGCAAAATTTTGTGCCAACGCTGCGTCTTCTGCCCGAGAATAATCAAACAGAGTGCCGTCGGCATCAAACAATAACCATTGGTAACGCATGTTGCTCCGTTATGCTTGGGGGATGCTTTGCAGTGCTTCTTCCAGGTCCAAACTGCCGTCATAAATCGCCCGCCCGGTGATGACCCCCACCAGCCCGTGCTTTGCCTTGGCATGGCAAAGGCGAATATCTTCCATGGAGGCCACGCCGCCGGAGGCGATGACTTGCAAGCCGGTGACCTGGCTCAACTGCACAGTTGCCCCAACATCAACCCCGCTCAGCACGCCATCTCGGCCAATATCGGTGTAGATGATGGTTTTTATACCGCGTTCTTTCATTTCCTTGCCTAAATCGACAGGATTCATGGCGGTGTCGCGCTGCCAGCCTCGGGTTTTTACACGGCCGTTGCGGGAATCGATTCCCACCAAGATTTTGTTTTTGCCAAATTTGCCTACGGCTTTGCTAACCAGTTCTGGCTTTTCGATGGCAACCGTGCCCAAGATGACGCGTTTTGCGCCTGCATCTAGCGCCCGCGCCACATCATCCAGGCTGCGGATGCCACCGCCAAACTGTACCTTAACATCTAGCTCGGCAATGGCTGGCAAGGCAGCCCAATTCGCCGCGCCAGCCTCATCAAGCGCGCCATCCAGATTGATAACGTGTAGCCATTTGGCTCCGACATCAATCCATTTTTGGGCCATGTTAACCGGGTTGTTGCCAAAAACGGTTTCTCTTTCAGGATCGCCATGCTCCAGGCGTACGACACGGCCGTTGCGCAGATCAATGGCAGGGAATATAGTGAACTTACTTTTACTCAAGTGAGTACCTCTTATGATGAGGTAATTGGGTCATTGAGCAACTGAGTAATTACTGAATTACCCAATTACTTAACTACACAATTACAATTTTTCAACAAAATTTCGCAGTATGGTTAATCCCACACTTTGGCTTTTTTCCGGGTGGAATTGCAGACCATAAATATTATCCTTGGCCACCACAGAAGTAAATGGGAAACCATAGTCAGTCCAGGCGAGTACGGCCGTTGCATCTTCAGGATCACAGTAGTAAGAATGCACAAAGTAAGCGTAGTCGCCTGTTTGCACACTGTCCAGCAGCGGACTTTCCCAGGCAGGTTCCAGCTGGTTCCAGCCCATGTGGGGGATTTTTAAATTGTAAATGGTGGATTGTGAATTGTGAATTTTTAATGGCTCGGCGTCATTAGCCATTAACCGTTGACCATTAACCATTGACAATTTTTGGGGAAAACGCACCACTTTACCCGCCAACAAATCCAATCCCTGATGAATGCCCATTTCGTGACCTTCGCTGAACATGAGCTGCATCCCCACGCAGATTCCCAGAAAAGGCACGCCGCGCTGCACGGTTTCCTGAATCGCTTCGGGCAGGTTGTGCCGCCGCAGGCCGTCCATGCCAGAGCCAAACGCGCCAACGCCAGGCAGCACCAGCTTGTCAGCGCGGCGCACCACCTCCGGGTCATCGGTTAGATGCACATCGGCCCCGATATGCTCAAACGCTTTTTGCGCGGAGCGAATGTTGCTCGCGCCGTAGTCGATCATGGTGATCTTTATCATTTTCCGTAATCCGTAATCCGTAATCGGTAATCGGTGATCAGTAATCGGTAATCGGTGATCAGTAATCGGTAACAGCCCACCGATCACTGATTACTGTTTACCGTTTACTACTCACTCTGTGAGCGTTCCCTTTGTCGAAGCCACATCCAACCGGCGTGGGTCGATGGCGACGGCCGTTTGCAAAGCTCGGGCAAACGCTTTAAACAACGCTTCGGCTTGATGATGGTCGTTACGGCCGTATTCAACACGCGCGTGCAAGTTCATTTTGGCGTGGATAGCCACCGATTCAAAGAAATGCTGCACCAGATCGGTGGGCATCTGGCCGATGGCGGGTGTGTGCCAGGTGCCATGAAAGACGGTATACGGCCGTCCGCCCAGATCAATCGCCACAAAGCCCAGTGCCTCGTCCATTGGCACATAGGCATGGCCCATGCGCGTGATCCCCTTGCGGTCGCCCAACGCCTGGTTAATGGCTTGCCCCAGCACAATGCCCACATCCTCAATGGTGTGGTGCGTGTCGATGTGCAGGTCACCGGTGGCCTGCACGGTGAGATCAAACAGGCCGTGTACCGCCAGCGCCGTGAGCATGTGGTCAAAAAAGCCAACGGCCGTGCCAATCTCGTGCTGTCCTGTACCATCCAAATTGATGGAGATAGAAATGTCCGTTTCGTTGGTTTGGCGGTGAATTTCTGCTTCTCGTGTCATCTTGTAATGTTTTTTAGAATTTATACGAAGGAACGAAGACAGGAAGGAACCTAGGGGATTAGCAACTGACTCATTATCTTACTTCTTTGTTTCTTCCGTTCCTTTGTCTCTTCGTATAAAAATGGTCTACTTTTCTAAACGATGCAGTTCGGCAATTAACCGGTCTGTTTCTTCCGGCCGTCCGGCGCTGATGCGAATGCAGTTGTCTACGCCGGGCTTGTTGAAATAGCGCACCAGGATGCCTTCTTTCTCCAACTCAAGTTTGAGCGCTTGGGCATCGCGGCCGATGACCCGGCATAATATAAAGTTTGAACGGCTGGGAAAGGGGTTCAGGTAGCTAATTGTACCCAATTCTGCAAAAAGACGCTCCCTTTCCGCCACCAAAAGTTGTACTTTCTCATGCAGCCACTGTTGATCTTCTAAGGAAGCAAGGGCGGCCAGCGAAGCAGCGACGTTAATGTTGTACGGCTGCTTGATTTTCCAGAGGTGCGGCAGCAGCCATTCAGGAAAGACCCCGTACCCCACACGCAGCCCAGCCAGTCCGGCCAGCTTGCTAAAGGTGCGCAATACCGCCAAATTATCATATTCCAGCGTCCAATGAATACGACTAGCTGAATTAATCGCGGAGAACACGGAGGGTGCAGAGACATTTTCTTTTCCTCTGCGTTCTCCGCGCTCTCCCCGGTTCAGATCAAACGCGAAATCGACGTAAGCTTCGTCCAGCACAACGAGCAGGGGCAGTTTGAGCAGGCGGCGCAGATCGGTGTCGTTGATGGTGCTGCCGTCTGGGTTATTGGGGGAGCAGAGGAAGAGGACTTTGGCGCTGGGATGGTTGGCCACGGCCGTTTCAATTCCCGCAATGTCCAAACTGAAATCCTCTTTACGCCAGACCTGCACGTACTGACCGCTGTTAACGGCCGTACTAAACGGATACATGCCAAACGACGGCGGGCAATCAATCACCACATCCCCTGGTGAGAGGACCACGCGCAGCACCAGATCGATTAGCTCATCGGCGCCCATGCCGGTGAGCAGCCGCTCTTTGGGCATGGTAACGTACTTGCTGAGCGCATCGCGTAGCTGGTTGGATTCGGGGTCGGGGTAGATGTGGAAGAAACGGCCGTTCCGCAGCGCTTCCAACGCCTTTGGCGAAGGACCATACGGATTTTCATTGGCATCCAGCTTGACAATCTCTTCCGGTGCCCGCCCCAGCCGCGCCGACAACACCTCAAACGGCACAATCGGGATGTATGGCTCCATCTCAGCAATATCTGGTCGAACAAATTTATGTTTCATTTTTGCTCCTTAAATGAACCGCAGAGGCGCAGAGAGCGCTGAGTTTATAGGTTGAGAACAACGCGTTTGATACCTGTTTTCAGGAGAATGGTATGAAAATTTAGTAACAAACCAAGTTTGCAGTTTGTCAATTTGAGGTAGGTAAGCATTTGTGCTTTGTGAACAGGCTCATACTTTTTGACTGCTTTCAACTCCACAACCACAAGCCCTTCCACAAGAAAATCTAGACGATAGCCACAGTCCAATTTAGTGCCTTTATAGGTCAAGGGAAGTGGTTTTTGCCGCTCAAAGGCAATGCCCCTCAAACTCATTTCCTGTGCCATGCACGTTTCGTAAGCCGATTCAAGCAATCCGGGACCCAGCTGCTTATGCACCTCAATTGCTGCCCCAATAATTCCTGTCGATAACTCATTCTCTCTCATAAAAATCCTCCGTGTCCTCTGCGCCTCTGCGGTTATTTTATCCTTTTCTTAGCGGCGTTGGCGTGGGCGGTGAGGGCTTCGGCCTGGGCGATGCGGGCGGCGGCGTGGCTGAGTTGGGCGGAGGTGGCATCATCTAGCTCAATGATGCTGCTGATCTTGACGAAGTCGAAGACGTTGAGTGGGGAAGCGAAGCGGGCGGTGCCGTTGGTGGGCATGACATGGCTGGGACCTGCCACGTAATCCCCCAGCACCTCAAAAGAACGCTCGCCAATGAACAGGCCCCCGGCGTTGGGAATTTTGTCTACGTAGGCGGCTGGATTTTGGGTGGCGATGCAGGTGTGTTCAGCGGCAAAATCGCTGGCCAGTTGGCACGCCTCGTCCAAATCAGCTGTGAGTACAATGCCGCCGCGATTGGCCAGCGAAATGGCAATCACTTCGCTGCGGCTCAACTCTTCCATTTGGCGGGCAATTTCTACCTGCACTTTTTCCGCAAATGTTTGGGATGGGGTGAAGAGGATGGCGGTGGCTAGTACGTCGTGTTCGGCCTGGGCTAGCATGTCGGCGGCAACCCAGGCGGGATCGGCCGTTTCATCAGCCACGACCACGGTTTCGGTGGGGCCGTACAGGCCATCAATGCCTACGATGCCGTACACCTGCCGCTTGGCCAGGGTGGTGAACAGGTTGCCAGGGCCAACGATTTTATCGACGCGAGGTACGCTTTCGCTGCCAAAAGCCAGGGCCGCCACGGCCTGCGCCCCGCCTAATGTGTAAATAGTGTCGATGCCCGCGATGGCGGCGGCGGCCAGAATCACATCGGGGATACGGCCGTCTCCCTTTCCCGGCGGTGTGGCTACCACAATTTCTGGCACGCCAGCCACCTGCGCCGGGATCACCGACATCAGCAGCGAGGAAGGCAGTGGCGCGGTGCCGCCGGGCACGTAAACCCCCACGCGCTGAATCGGTGTGACGCGCTGACCCACACGGCCACCCATCTCGTTGGTTTCCCAGTTGGGCAGCGGCTGCCGCTGGTGAAAATCCCGAATGCGGCTGGCGGCCAGCTCCAGGGCTTCTTTTAAATCGGTGGGGATACGGGAAACGGCCGTTTCAATCTCCCCCTTATCCACTCGCAAACTCGCCACTCGCACACCATCCAACGTTTCTGTCCAGTGGTGCAAAGCGGCATCTCCTCTTTGGCGCACGTCACGCAGAATGGTGGTTACGGCCGTATCCGGCGTGGCTCCCTCGCCAAACAGGCGGTTCAAACTGGCCTGCAATGCTGGCGGAACTTCTGGTTCCAGCGACGTTTCCCGCCGCAGGATTGTATCTTTTGCTTCTTGTTTGCTGAAAATTTCAATCATGACAATTCACCTAATCTGGTCAAGCTAAAATCCAAGTAGTTTTTTTATCAACAGATTGCACAGATTTAAGAGATTCTTTATCTGAAAAATCTGCGAAATCTTTGACTATATTTCTGTTCAAAGCAACAAAACTGATTGCCGACCACTGCTTACTGATCACCGTTAAGTGCGGTTAGCATCGCGCGATACCGCTCCGGTTCTTCTTCGAAAATATAGGTGCAGGGCGAGACAACCACACCGCTGCCGCCAATGGCTCGCAGTTCGGCGATGGCCTGGAATAAGTTTGGTTTTTGCACAACAATGTTCACGGCAAACCAGTTGGGATCTGTTGGCGAATGGTGCCGAGCCACGACTGGGGCGATGGTAGGGCCACGCAAACCGCGCAGATGAGGCTGGCTGAGCATCTTTTCGGCAATATCTTCTGGCGAATCGCCGCGCACATTGGTCACGACCAGGAAAGAGTTTTCAGCTCGGAGGTACGCTTCAATATATTCGATGAGCTGGCGGGCCACGGTGAGCACATCTGGCCGGGTTTTCAGCGCTTCTTTGTTGGCAATCAGGCAGGCTTGGGAGCGCAAAATGAGGCCATCATCAATGGGGCGCAAATGATTGTCGCGCAGGGTGATGCCGCTGGAGACGAGATCAGAAATCACGTCGGCATAGCCAATGGTGGGCGCAATTTCCAAGGTGCCTTCCACGGTGATAAGCTTGACAGGCATCACACCGTGCTGTTCCAGAAAAGCGCCAGTAGTTTTGGGAAATTTAGTGGCGACGCGCAGGGCACGGCCGTTTGTTCCCAATTCCCTGGCCCACTTCGCCAGATCGGACATTGTGTGCGCTGGCTGCTCCTCTGGGATAGCCAGGTTAAGCGTGCAGGGGCCAAAACCAAGCGAATCGTGCAGCATGAGGATGGAATGGGAACGGCCGTATGCCTTCTCGGCTAAAATGTCTAATCCCGTAATGCCAAAATCGATGCTTCCTTGTCGCACGCCAGTGACAATGTCGCCCGGTCGTTGAAACATCACCGTGAGCTGGGGTAGACTGGGAATGGTGGCCTCATACTGGCGTGGATTAGGCCGGAAGATTTTAAGGCCGCACGCTTCTAAAAAATCGAAAGCGTCTTTGTGTAGAGCGCCCTTGCTGGGCAGTGCCAGCCGAATATCAGTTCGTAACATTTAACACTCCTTCAAAAATGTACAATCATCTTGAACTGGGATGGTTTCACCTGCTATTACGAAAGGTAAACAAAAACACCCTCCTCAGGTTTGAGGAGGGTGTAAAAATACATCCCTGGAATAAATAAGTTACCTCAACCCAAAGCGAACCAACGCCAAAATGTATGGTGTGCGTGATGATGGTTCATAAGGGGTGAGGCGGGATTGTTGTTCATGATGGTAAAAAGTCTAGCACATCTCTCGAAGGGCGCAATTATTTCCCCGGAGATGCCAAGTTTTCGGGGAATTGTTCTTCACTTGCCAGAGCAAGCCCGGCCAAAAGCAGCAGTGTGCCCACACGTTTACTTTTTTGCTATTCATCGTTCTCCCCTTTGCATTGTACAATGTTGGGGAAAGGGGTGCTTTTGATTGTAGGAAGCGGGGGAGGTTTGTTTGCTAACGGCCGTTTAAGGTCTTTTTAACAGTTTGTTATCAAAGTGGATTGATGCTCTGGCAAATGTGTATAATGTGCGAAAATTTCTCACTATTTTTAGGTAGGTTAAACCGTGTCTATTCCAGGAACAGTTGTTTACAATTCGGCTGTAGAAGATTTCAAGCGGGCACGTCGGGCGGCCGCGATGCAGCAAATGATGGCCCGGCTCACCGGTAAATCGGCTGATTTATTAGCTTATGATGATGTTTGCCGGTATGTCAATTCTTCTGATGAGGTCAAGCAGGGCGTTCGTGAAATTCCGCTGGACGCCATTGTGGGTAGTGTGGGGCGCTACCAAGATTTTACGCGCACCTTTTGGCCCAAAAATGACAGCGATGAGGAACGATGGGTGAGTGTGAAAACGGCCGTAAACGATATGGCCGGTATGCCGCCCATTGATGTTTACAAAGTAGGCGATGTGTATTTTGTGATTGATGGGAATCATCGTGTTTCTATTGCCCGACAGTTGGGCACCGATTCGATAACAGCCCGGGTGACGGAAGTGAACCTGCGCGTGCCGCTCTCACCGGATGATGATCCCGACGAGATAATTTGTAAGGCACGTTATGCTGAATTTTTGAACCAGACCAATCTGGATCTTTTGCGGCCAGGGGCTGACCTGCTGATGACGTTTTGCGGTCAGTATCAGCTGCTGCTGGACCAGATTGAAGCCCATGCCGTGCTGTTGGCCGAGAAGGGCGAGCCAGTGGATGATGAAACGGCCGTGTGTCGTTGGTACGATGAAGTGTACCAGCCTGTCCTCCGTCACATTCGGGCGCAGGGCATCATGCGGCTCTTCCCAGATCGCACCAAGGCCGATATGTACATTCTGTTTTCGGAACGGCGTGCTGAGCTAGAAGCTGCCTTGGGTTGGGAAATTGAGCCAGAAACGGCCGTTTCCCTGTTAGCCACCGAAGAAAGCCAACGCCCACGAGGCTTGGCTAGCTGGCTGCGCCAAACATTGGTGCCACCAGAGCTGATCGAAGGGCCAGCGCCAGGACGCTGGCGAAAATTTCAGGAAACCAGGGAACTAGGCTGCCTCTTTGCTGATTATCTGGTGGGGATTCGCGGCAGCGAAGCCGATTGGCAAATGTTAGACCAGGTGGTGAAGCTGGCTCAGCGCGATGATGATCGTTTACTAGGCTTGCACATTGTGGCTCGTAAAGATCAGCGGGAAAGTGCCAAAGTAGATCGAATTCGGCAAAGATTCCTGCGCACCTGTCATGAAGCAGGCTTGCAGGCTGAGTTTGCCGTAGAGGTGGGTCCTGTTGTCGAAGTGATTATTAAGCGAGCCGCCTTTGCTGATTTGGTCGTGCTGAATCTGGAACATCCACCAGGGCCGCAGGCTTTAGCCAGATTGGGTAATCGGTTCAGCCAATTGGTGCAGCGCTGCCCACGGCCCATTCTGGCGATTCCCAACGGCGCAGAGACGTCCATGGACCGGGTGCTGTTGGCTTATGATGGCAGCCCGAAGGCGGATGAAGCGCTGTTTGTAGCGACGTATCTGGCAACGCGCTGGCCGTTGGCGCTTACGGTGGTTACGATAGAAACTGAACATACGGCTGCAGAAGCTTTGCAGCGTGCCCAGGAATATCTGACAGCACATGGCATTATCGATGCGACGTATGTTTTGCATAAGATGACCATTGCCAAGGCGGTCATGCAAACGGCCGATGAATATGACATTAATTTTCTCATTATGGGCGGGTTTGGTTTTCGGCCCATGATGCACTTTATGCTTGGGAGCACCGTCGATGAGGTTTTGCGGCGGTTTGAGCATCCGATATTAATTTGTCGGTGAAGTTGTAGCAGATTATGGGGTCACGAAACTCGTTAAATTATCAGGCAGCATTAGAGGATTTTCACCAGGCTCGGCGTCAGGCGGCGATGCAGCAACTGCTGGCCCGATTTACAGGTGAGCAAACTGAACTGCTGTCTTATGATGATGTCAAGAAAAAGCTTAAGGTAACCAATGTGCGCGAGCGCGGGTTGCAGGATATCCCTGTGGGCAAAATCATTGGCAGCGTGGGACGTTACAAAGATTTTACCCGCAGTTTTTTACCCAAGAGTGACAGTGGCAGTCAGCGTTGGGCCACGGTGAAAGCGGCCACTTCTGATCTGGTTGGTTTGCCGCCAATCGAGGTGTATCAGTTAGGCGATGCTTATTTTGTGATCGATGGCAACCATCGCGTTTCAATTGCTCGTCAACTGGAAACACCAACCATTTCTGCCTATGTCACCGAAGTGAAAACGCGCGTACCGCTTACCGCTGATGACGATCCAAACGAACTTATCTGCAAAAGTCGGTATGCAGACTTTTTAGAGCGGACAAATCTAGACAAGCTGTGCCCTGAAGCTGATCTGTTAATGACTTTTTGTGCTCATTACTCCTTGCTGCTGGATCATATTGAAGTGCATCGTTACTACATGGGGCTGGATTTTCAACGAGATGTTTCATATGAAGAGGCAGTGACGCACTGGTACGATGATGTTTACATGCCAGTGATTGAGATGATTCGGGAACAAGGGGCAATGCGTGATTTTCCCGAGCACACTGAGGCGGACATGTACGTTTTGCTGGCTGAGCATCGAGCTGAGCTGGAAAATGTGCTGGGCTGGGATGTTGATGCGGGTACGGCCGTAACCGACATGCAGCGCAAGAAGAAACCGGGTGCCGCCCTTTCTCGTTTTCTGGAGGCCATGGTACCAGATAAGCTAGAATTTGGGCCAGCCGCAGGTCAATGGCGTCAGGAACGAGTAAGTCAGCGAAGCCTGAACCAGCTTTTTGAGGAAGCGCTTGTCGCCATTTCTGGACACCCAGACGACTGGCGTGTACTGGACCAGGCCATCCTGATGATGCAACGTGAAAACGGCCGTTTATATGGCGTTTATGTGTCCGATGCAGACGACAAAGAAGCAGTCGAAGAAACGGTGGCTCCCATTCGGGCTGAATTTTATAATCGAGTCAATGCTGCTGGTGTGCAGGCAAATTTTGGCTTGGAGTTTGGTAACATCGCCCGCCAGGTTGTATCGCTTGCTGCCTACTCCGACCTGGTCATGTTGGCCCTGAATCGCCCGCCAGGCCTCTCTATTTTGGAACGATTGGCCTCTGGTGTGCAAACCATTCTTAAGCGGACACCACGTCCGGTAATGGTTGTGCCCACGGAAGCTTCCCCCTTGCAGCACGCGCTGTTAGCTTACGATGGTAGCCCCAAAGCAGAAGAAGCGTTGTTTGTGGCCACCTATCTGACTAGTCGCTGGCAAACACAGCTTTCTGTTGTGACGGTGAGCAGCGATGGTAATGGCAAGCTGGATGCAGCCAAACGGATTCAATCTCGCGCCAAAACATATCTTGGGCTAGCGGGTGTGGAAGCTGACTATCTGCTATCCGTTGGTCCACCTGCCCAAACCTTGCTGGAAACGGCCGAATCAAAAAACGTCGATTTCATGATTGTGGGTGGTTTTGGTCTGAGTTCTATGAAGAGCCTGGTGCTGGGCAGCACGCTCAACCGCGTCTTGCTGGAGTATAAGAGGCCCATTTTGATTTGTCGGTAATAAAAGGCGCGACGCACTTGAACCGGTTTGTTTTGTCGCAAGATGCTGTGGAAAAAGTGCGTTGCACCTAAAGTCCCTATGAACCCCTTTACCCGCTTCCTCAACCAATGGTCCCAAAACCGCTCGCTGACTGAGTTTATCAGTTATTGGGATCGGTTGGAGCGGCTGGTGGTGGGGGTACATCGGGAAAAGATGTCACTGGATCAGGCTGAACCGGAATTTGCGGAAGTGTGGCCCTGGCTGCGGCAGCAGTATGGTCATTGGGAAGGCGCGCTACGGCCGTATTGGCAGCAAACCAAAGCCGCTGGAGCACAAACTCAAACGGACCCCTTTCAACTCCTCCTCGATTTAGAAACGCCGTCAGCCATTCTCGGCAATTGGCACGCGATGCAGCATTTACCGGCGGCGCGTGAAGCTTTGAACCTCTTTTTACGCGATCAGGCGTAAAACGTGAAGCGCGAGCAGTTTCGCACATATCGCGATTTTTTGCACCATAGCATGTCCCCGATCTCTAAATATTGCATCTAATCGTAGAACCAATTAGAATGATGCTAAACCGTGTGTTATGTTTAGCAAATGACAAGCGGGTCTAAAGCATCTGGTAGTGATTTGCTGAATAGAGGCCAACGTTTCACATTTGCATCTTGCAAAGACGTTTCGCTTTTATAAAACCTCCAAACAAATAGGTTCCGTATGAAACAAAAACATTCCTTCAACTTCATGATTGGTCTACTCATTGGTGGATTGGTCGGTTTACTGTTTTGGTATTGGCAAAAAAGCACCTCTGCCGAAGATGGTGCTCTGGCGTTGTTAGACAAGCTGGCAGCAACGGAAAAGCGGGTGCGCCAGCTAAAAACGGAGCTGGCGGAGGGGGGCTCCATACCGGAAGCGCTGCGCACTATTTCTTTGCCTGATCGGGCGGCTGATGTTCCCTCTTTCCTGGCCAAAAGCCACGAAGCAACAGCCAGTGATGATTTGACGCAGGTGAAGGGGATTGGTGCGGTGTTTAACGGCCGTCTTCAAGAAGCGGGTATCGACACTTTTGCCAAGCTTAAAGCCGTTTCCGCCGAAAAGCTGGCCGATGTGTTACAAATCCGTTTAGGGCGCGCTGAAAATATTTTGGAAGAGGCAAAAAACCACTGAGATAAAAGTAAGGTGAGTGTGGCATGACAGTTGAACTTTTTCTGGCTGGAATTGTGGGCTTTGTTGCCGGGGTGTTGGTGGCTCTTTGGTGGGATAGCCAAACGTTGGTGCGCCAGGTGCAGCAGGCTAATTCAGAAAAACAAAAATCGCTGGCTACCTTGCAAAAGATTCAGATCCAACATAGTGCCAACGAAAAAGAGTTGCAGCTCTCCCAAAAGGAGCTGGTCACGGCCCTTGAGGAACGCAACCAGCTGGAAGAAATCATTGCCCGTCAGCTTGTCGAAATTGAGGCCAGCCGTGAGCAGCTGCAAACAACCATCAAAACCAATGAGATGCTCAAAGAAAATCTTCAGGAGTTACAGGATCGGCATGAGGAGCTTGAAGGTTTGCAGTTAATCGCAGAGGATAAGTTGGCAACGGCCGTTACTGAAAATAATCGTTTGGTGGGGGACGTGCAGCTCATGGAGGCCGAAATCTTCACTCTGGAGAGCAAGGTTGAGCAACTCACACAAGCAATAGAGCAAGCTAGGGAGAACGTTGCCGATCTGGAACAGAAAGCCCTTGCTGCAGAAGCGCAATTAGCCACGGTAGAAGCAGAAAGAGATAGTGCCCAGGTTCAACTCCAGCAAGCTGAGCTGGTGAGCGTCGAGCAAAATGCCAACATTGCCACCTTGCAGCAGAAGTTAGAGGAGGCCGAGGCCGTACAGCAGCAGCTGACTGTGGCCGAAGAGAAATTACAAACGGCCGATGCCCACATCCAAAAGCTGCAAGATACGATGGGAGATGTGCAGACGAAAATGAACTACAGCGGCAAAAGTGAGCTTCAGCTTATTCGTGGCATTGGCCCAACCTATGCTCGCCGTCTGAATGAGTTTGGCATCCAATCTTTTGCTGACCTGGCCGATTGTAATCCAGAGCAGGTTGCCAGCATTATTAAAAAGAAGAATTGGCAAGCCGTTGATATTCAAAATTGGATCGACGAGGCCAAAGCTTTGGCGGCCACATTGGATGCCAATGGCTGATGTTCGCCTGAGACCGCTACGTGAGGCGGATGTGGCGGAATTGCCTTCCATAATTACCGGCTACGTCACGGCCGAAATGTATGTTGTCCACAAGGAAGAGAGCGAGGCGGAAACGGCCGTTACCCTCAAACTCGTTCCCCTGCCAGCCCCCAAAACCATCACATACGATCATTTGGATGAAGATGAAGTAGCCCGCTTAACGGCCGTTGTGGCTGAAGGATTGTCGGTTGGCGCATTTATTGGGGAGCAGCTGGTGGGCGTAACAATTGGCAGTGCAGAGGCGTGGAACCGCAGCCTGCGTGTTTGGGAATTTCATGTGGCGGAATCCTTTCGTAAGCGGGGAATTGGCCGAATGTTAATTGAGAAGATTGTGGAAACGGCCGTAGCCCAAAACCTGCGCGTCATCGTTTGCGAAACGCAAAGCAGCAACATACCTGCCATTCGCGCTTACCGCAAGCTCGACTTTGTGCTGGACGCTGTTGATCTTTCGTTTTACAGCAATGAGGATGTTGAAAAAGAAAGCGTGGCGGTTTTTATGAAGCGGAAATTGTAACTGTGCCATCTGCCTGAATTTCCAGATGCTGCCCCGTTTTGATTTGGTTGTACGCCTCCCTTGCCAGTACCAGCACTGGGGGTGACTGATCATACATTTCACGGGCAACCGCCGCACCCAGGGCCAAAATCCCATCTGTCTCTGAAGTAATGATCGCCGCAGGTGCGGTGCCTTGCTTCACCGCCTCCAGCAAAATGCTGCTGGCGCTGCTGGACCCGCGCCCCGATGGCAAAACCAGTACCCGATTGGTCACAGTCTGTCCTGCTTGCGGATGACGTCGGTCAATGATTTCGCCCGTATCCGGGTTTAATCCACCCCACAAAATAAGTGGTTCAGCCAGAACCAGTGCGGTGCCGCTGCTGCTGCCCTCCACCAAAACTTTCGCCTGAAACTGGATGTTTGAGGTCATTTTGTTTCCGCCAACCATTCCGACAGTTGATAACGGCGGCTGACTGCATCAGTAATGGTTTTTTGGCCGCGCAGCAGCCGCCAGGTACGTATTGTGTTTCGTTTTATAACATCACGAAAATTTATAAGATAGTAAAGCCAGACTTTGGCTGATTTTGGTGAGACGCCATACCGGGAAGAAAGGAATTCCTTGGTGGGGAAGATGAAAGATAAGATAAACTTGGCTTTGTCTGGTACCGATTTGCTGCTTTTTAATTGGGAAAAATTAGTGGTAATCCCGATGTTATTGGTCCTTCCCCAAAGGAGTTGTTGTCTGGCCATCTCAATTAAATGGTCTGCCATTTGTTCTGGTTTAAGCTGGGCGAGGATGTGGGGAGGAACGGCCGTATCCCAAAATGCCTGCACTAGCTTCAACGTCAGGTAGATGCCACGCTGCCACCGCCAGGCGATAGCTTTATCGGCAAACAAATCCCAATCAATGCTTCCCACTTGCTGGTTAATGATCTGGGCAATATCACACAAGCTACGCAGATCAAAAGCAAAATGATGATTGTAAGCAGCATGCAAGGCTAAATGAAGCAGTTGAAGGTAAGGGGGAAACGCCAATATCTCTGGGCCCGCCAGCGAAGTCAGTGCTGGCTTCACCCAGAGTTCATCAGCAGAAATGTTTAGATCGTCGCGAGGGCGCACAATATTCCAATGAATCTCCACAGGGAAATACATCCCCTGTTTAGCGAACGGTGGTAAATGATGAAGGTTTTTTTGGATAGCCTCCAGAGCAAAGGGCTGGATTTCCCGCCAGTCCAAATCATGCATGAGATCAACGGCCTGCTCGATTTTATCTTCTGGCAATAAGATATCCAAGTCTCCAACCGCGCGCTGCCCGATGTGAGGATATACGGCCGTTGCTAGATATGTACCCTTCAGCACAATCATGGGAATGTTTGCCGCCTGCATTTTTTCATTGATCAGACGCAACTCCCGGTAAATGGCCAGGTTTTGCAGGATGACTTGCTGGTACTGCTGCTGCATTTTGATGAGGAGGTGGGGCGGAACGGCCGTTTCCATCTCAAGTGCCCGTAATTGTGCCAAAAAAAGTGTTTGTACACGCTGCTGTGTGGCGATTTCCACCAGGGTTGGCCAGTCAGCATTACTGAGCTGACGCAGCTTCCTTGCTGTGGCCGTCTGGGGAATTGGGTTTAACACGGCCAGCAGAAGTATATGCATATTTGTGACAATTTCATTTTCGACCTTTGCCTGCCGCTCGTCTGGTACTGTTTTTTCGGCAAAGGAAGATATAACAGAAAATCGTTCGTGTCCGGCTTTGCCAGTGAGTACTTCTGCGCCGCAGCGCAGCCAGGCGTGGGCCTGTAACTTTTGGCCGCTGTCTTTGGCCAATCCTAGATACAGCGTGCTGGTAATGTGCCGCCGACGTAGCATTGCTTTAGCACTGATTGCCTGAGCCAAACAAGCGCTTTCCCACGGCGTGCGGTGGGCGATAGCGCGAACGGCCCACCCAATGCGTTCTGCAGCTTGCTCCGCTGTAGGCAAAATATGGCTATCAGATTCATGCTGTAGTGTGCCTAAATGGGGAGAGATTTGCTTAAAAGGAACCAGTAGCAATGCTAACCGGCTGAATGCCAGCCAAACGGCCGCTTCCAGCAACAACCCCCAATCGGACCAGCTAAGCTGGCGCATCTTACTCAGCTGCTTGTGGGACCACATGAATCATATTCTCATTGAGCATTTCATTCAGAAAGGCCAGAACATCTTCCTGGCATTGTGCTGAATCCACCTCGTATTGGTCAGTTAATTTTTGGCACAAGGCGCTGATGGAAATTGGCTCGGCGATATGTTCCCAAATCAGGCTACCAATGGCATCTAGCCCGTAATAAATGCCTTTTTCCAGGCTCATCATCACCAGTTCGTCATCCACCGTAGAGGTGATGAAATCGTCCGAGCGTACAACAAAACTGTCTGTGGTAAGTGTTGCCATTACGTTCCCTCCCTGCTAAGTAACTAGACCCTCACTCAACAACCGGGGTGCCGTTGCTGTCCAGGTAGCCGAATTTCTTCATAACTTCACCATGATTATGGCACACTGTGTTTATTTTCGCAGGAGTTAACTCATTTTGCCAGCCACCTACTTTTCCTTGCCGGAAAAAGCTGGGGGTATCAGGCAATTTTTCTATAAAGCCAACGGCCGTTTCCTGCTGTTTTACCTGATCAAAGGCGGAAAACTGAATCGCTTTGGCCAAACGGTCTGATTCTAAAGGCAATCCTGCTGCCTGCACCAGACTGCCAAATGTTTCCGTTGGGCTTTGTACCATATCTTCATATCGGATCACCTGAACAGGTACACGGGCCTTTTGCGTCCAGCTGGTGACATGTTGGTGCCAGCTGCCTATAAACTGAGGCAGTTGGCGATATAATTTTTCCGTGGACTGGGCCAGGCCATACTGTTCGTTGGCCAGGGTATTGATGGCATCATCTATGTCTATTGAGTAATGATTGGCCAGGGAAGCGACGATGTCGAGGGGATTACGTATGATGTAAACGGCCGTTTTTGTTACTGCCTTTGGGAAGATGGGTTCGCCAACATCGTTGCAGCGCCAGGCATCATGCACCTTCACAAATAACGTTTCGCTGGCTTCAGCTGCCCATTGCCGGTACATCAAGGGGCGAATCCGGTCAATTTCTGTTGGGGTCAGGTCCGAGGATTCAATGCCCGTTAGCCGATCAAATAATTCGCGGGTACAGGCATGAATCTCTTTCTCAAGTTTATTGATGTTTACTGGTTCCGCTTCATCCAGAGTGTAGTTGTTGAGAAAGATACGGACCCAGGTATTGCCCGATTTAGGATAAGAAACCAGCCAAACAATACCGCTCATTTCAGAAAGTCTTGCTCAATTAAATCGGCCAGGGTTTGGGGGAGAAATGGTTTATCTGGTCGAAAAACGCGCCGAACGTGAACTTGGTTGGCAATAGTCGCTGCCTGATGAAAATGATTTACGAGTCGATTCATCCGTTTCAGGGCCAGTTTTTGCCAGGTGTGATCCAAAAAAGCATTGAATTTGTTGGTAGCCTGCAGAGGTTCCAGCCGAATATCGGCCATATTACTAGGCGATAAGACATAGACAGTATACAGTGGCAGCGGCCGACTCTCTAGCGTTGTTGCCAATGGAATGGAAAATTTATCGAACTCTGGTCTTATTCGCTTTAGCTCGTTAGTCTGCTTGTTTAGCTTTTTGGCGCTGTCAGCCCAGAGCTTGAGGTGAGGATAACCAGGAAAAACTTGTGGCTGATCAGTTTCATCGAGCGAGATTGCGGCCAGGTCATCAGTAAGCATAGCGTAGCCGCGCTCTAAGAATGTTGCCAACAGGGTAGATTTGCCAGCACCAGAATGACCAGTAAAGAGGACGGCACCTTTAGGCGTATGAATACCGCTGGCATGAAGCGGTAATATCCCTCTTTGATGCAGCAGGAGAGAAGCGGCCGTACCTAATAAGAATAAGCGTATTTGGCTTTCATTGACATCATTTTGGGGGGTGATAATAATTTTCTGGCCACATTGAACCAGGTAGCTGGCTACTTCTGGGAAACGGAATAGAGCAGCGTCTGGCGTGATCTGTTGAAATGGTCCGGCGTCGATAGCTCCATTTAGGGAATGGGGGACTTTGCCCAAACTGACGGTAACGTCAACGGCCGTTTCCTTGTGCGGCCAAGGGTCACCCATTTCTGGACAGGTAAAGGGCAACTCCCAGATCAGACCAAAGGCAGCGTAACGCATAAATTCATCTTAGCTTGAAAAGCTGTATTAATTTATTATTGTGGTACCTCTTGTTCCATCAACATTGCTGCCACCAAAAAATGCGGTGTCCATGCTTATGCGCAGGCGCTGGACCTCCGGTTTTTGCCAGGCTGCTTTCTTTTCTGAAGTTTGTTTTTGTTCCGATACTTCTGGAGAGTGCAAATCGTTTTGAGGTGTTGGATTGTTCATTGGCTTCTCCTTTTAACAAGAATTGACAAACGAGAATAGCTTCATTTTTATATTATGTGGCTCTCAAACATAATTATGAAGATTATACCTTTATTTTCAAATTACCGCAGTATATTAAAAATTACCAGTGAAATTTCATTGCTTTGTAAGTATCAGAGAATTAGCTGTTAATTTTGCATAAAATACATGCCTGCGTTCAGACCGCGCATTAGAATTGAAACTGTTTGATTAGTGTTTTGTGGATTGATTTTTTGTTGTAGCTGTGTCCAAACATCTTCTATTTTAGTTAGATCGATATAACCTATGGCTTTTGAGCTATTAAGTGTTACCAGCAGCTTGTCTACTTCGTTTCTGGACTGTATTAGCCGCTGACCAATATCTGCAGCTTGCCTGCCTCTTTGGGAGTTTAACCGGACGTTATCGGGCAATATCCCTGCCATGGCGGAGCGAATGAGCCAGCGATTTTGCCCATTGGAGCCTATGAAAAAGCGATCAGGAATTGAGAGTGTATAGGTCATAAGCCGCTTGTCCAAAGTGGGATCGCGTACCTCCAAGCCAAAGCCCGCACCGAATTCTGCCCAAACCGCTCCTGGGATTGCACTGTTGGGTTCGATAATTGCCAAGCGCAATTCTCTTGGTGTTCTGATTGAGACAGGTAGTGAAAGATCTTTCCCAATTGATCCAATGATGCGTTCGATCATATGAATGCGTTGGGCAAAATCGGGCCGAATTGCGGAGCTTTGCCAGTTTGCCCTTTTAAGGCGGCGTTTGTGCAAGGTGCGTAGAGCAAGCAGGGGAAGTTTTTGTTTGACGGTGGCTTTCCACCCCTTTTTCTGCCACATGCTGCGCAGTGAGATGAGGTGGGGGGCACCTGGCCAGCTAATGGTAGCATTACCACCCTGACCGGTGAGTAGCGTGCCAATTCCTTGCTGCTGTGCTGTTTGCAGCATATTGGCAATCCAGAAAAAGTTTGCTCCGGCATGGTCGGGTTCATTGCGAATAGACAGGATGCGGTGAATACCCTCGATTGGGCTGATATGGCTAGAATTGAGCAGTTGGTGATTGAAATTGGGGTGAAATTCGGCCGTTGCTCTGGCAAATTCGGTTTCATCCCCAAAACGGTTGGGTCCTACTATATTTTGCACGTCGTAAAGGGGTACGGCCGTATAAGCTGGCAGTCGTTTGCCTTGTTGATGCAGGGCACGGGCCGCTAGAGCCGCCACCGAACCGGAATCCAGCCCCCCGCTGAGTGTCACACCGACCGGTTTGCTGCTGCGCAGACGGCAGGTGACGGCTTCGGTGTACACTTCTAAAAAACCGGCAACGTAATCTTCAAACGTAGGCAAATGTAGTTCTGGTGTATCTTCCAGATGCCAATACTGCCAGATGTTTGTTTTTTTCGGCGTGATTGTCATAGCTTGTGCAGGCGGCAGGCGATAAATATCCAGATCAATGGTTCGGTTACAGCGATAAGCTTGCCAGGAGATAAGCACACGGGCCAGATACAACTCGTTCAGGCGGCGGGGCACGCCCAACACAAGAATTGCTTCCCGGCTGGAAGCGAAAATAAATCGATAATTGTCTTGAAAGTAGTAAACAGCAGTGTTGCCCTGGTGATCGCGGGCCACAAACAGACGGTGCGTTTGAGGGTTCCAGATGGCAAATGACCAGTCGCCTAGCAGATGATCGGGGCATTCCTCGCCCCATTTATCGTAGGCTAGCTCGATAAGCTCGCTGTCGGTGGTTTGTTCGCGTTCTGGGTGGGAGATGTTGAAAATCTGGCACAGCTCAGCGCGGTTGTCTATCCGGGCTTCGGCGGTGAGCAGCAGGCCGCTGGCGGTTTGGCGTGGTAATTTTTCTAAATGGGCTTCCGGCGTGTTGTACAGCATCAGCTGACCCAAACCGACGGGACCAGAGGTGATTTGGGAACGGCCGTCTGGCCCCCAAAACGCCATCGCCTCAGCCATTTTCGTTAAATCAGCCTCATCAACTGGCTCGCCATTCAAATTAAAGATGCCAAAAATGCCGCTCATTTGTCACTGCTCCATAAATCCTTGTCGCGCCACACCTGCCCCTGAGCGCCTGATCGCACGCATTCTTCCAGGCTGCCAAAAATCACTTCCAGGCCGATGTTGCCAGGGGAGTAATGGGCAAATTTGCCGGAGTTGGTCATGAGTACGCCATGTCGCCGCACGATGGGCG
>JBNKLQ010000093.1:0-20570 GCA_050292445.1 Promineifilaceae bacterium (SeqCode)
CGATTACCGAACACCGATTACCGATTACCCTTCGATCTGTTCGACCGCTTACTGAAGAACCTCTATGCCGAGTTCACCTTTGAACGTGCGGCTGAGGAGTCTCAAGTTCCTGTCGAACGCATTGCGGAAACTGCGAGATTGGTGGCGAATTGCGACGGCCGTTTAGCTACCCACACCTGGCGCAGCGCCTCGATTGGAAATTTAGGGGGCTGGCAGGTGGCGCGCTGTTTGTTCTTCCTCAACGTGCTCACCGGCAGCGTGGGCACGCCCGGCGGTGTGAACGCCAACAGCTGGAGCAAATTTGTGCCCAAGCCGTTCAGCAGCCCGCCCGCTGGCGATACCTGGAACGAGCTGCATCTGCCGCACGAATGGACCTTTGCCCATTACGAAATGAGCTTCCTCCTGCCCCACTTCCTGGAAGAAGGGCGCGGCGACATCGACGTCTACTTCACCCGCGTCTACAACCCAATGTGGATCAATCCCGATGGCTTCATGTGGCTCAAATCGCTGCGCAACGAAGCGCAAATCAAATGCCACGTCGCCCTCACGCCCACCTGGAACGAATCCGCCTGGTTTGCCGACTATGTCCTGCCCATGGGCCATTCCGCCGAGCGGCACGATTTGATGAGCCAGGAAACCCACTCAGGCCAATGGCTGGCTTTCCGCCAACCGGTGCGCCGCGTGGCCATGGAAAAACTGGGCCAAAAGGTAAAACACACCTGGGAAGCCAATCCTGGCGAAGTGTGGGAAGAAAACGAGCTGTGGGTGGAACTGTCCGTGAACATGGACCCGGATGGCAGCCTGGGCATCCGCCAATATTTTGAAAGCCCGTACCGTCCTGGCGAAGTCATCACCCAGGACGAATACCACCAGTGGATTTTTGAGAACAGCGTCCCCGGTCTGCCAGAAACGGCCGTTGCCGAAGGGCTCACCCCGCTGGAATACATGCGCAAATACGGCGTTTTTGAAGTCAAAGCTCACAACTACGTCCCGTATGAAAAAAAATTGGAGATTGGAGACCGGAGATTGGAGATTAATTCACAATTCACAATTCACGATTCTCATTTCACAATTGACGAAAAAGCGCGCATCCAAAAAGATGGCTCTCCAGTCGGCGTTGTTGTCGATGGCCAGCCCAAAGTTGGCGTAGGCACCCCCAGCCGCAAATTAGAGTTCTTTAGCCAAACTATGGTGGATTGGGGCTGGCCTGAAAAAGATTACACCATCCCCTGGCCGCTGAAGAGCCACGTTCACCCAGACAACATCGACCGCAACAAAGGCGAAATGCTGCTGCTGCCCAATTTCCGCCTGCCCACGCTCATCCACACGCGCAGCGCCAATGCTAAGTGGTTATACGAAATCAGCCACAAAAACCCCGTTTGGATGCATCCCAGCGATGCCCAGCGGCTAGGCGTGGCCACCGGCGACCTCATCCGCGTGGAGACGGAGATTGGCTACTTTGTCGATAAGGTGTGGGTGACCGAAGGCATCAAGCCGGGAGTGGTGGCCATGAGCCATCATCTGGGCCGCTGGCGGCTGCAAGAGGATGCGGGCGTTAACCCCGGCATGAGCGCGCTGGCCCGCCTGGAGGAAAACGGCGCGGAGCACAAGCTGAACATCCTCAAGGGCGGCTCGGCCTGGAACACGTTTGATCCAGACACAGACCGCATCTGGTGGAAAGACGTGGGCGTTCACCAAAACCTGACCCATGCAGTGCATCCAGACCCGCTCAGCGGGGCGCACTGCTGGCTGCAAAAAGCGATTAGCGTGAGCAAAGCGAAGCCACACGACAAGCACGGCGACGTGTGGGTGGACACGACCCGGTCGATGCAGGTGTACGAGGAATGGAAGGCGCTCACTAGATCAGCAATGGATACGAGTCCTGATGGCACGAGACGGCCGTATTGGCTTAAACGGCCGCTCAAACCGATCAAAGAGGCGTATAAACTGCCGAAAAAGCCTTTCGGTCGATAAAATTATTACCAAATCTTTACAATGCCCTTACATGCTTTTTGTATCAAATTAGTACACTGGTCCTTATTTTGTAAGGGTTTGTTCACAAATAATTTTTGTTTAGGAAACGAACCCCAAGGCTTGACCGTCTACTGAAACTCAAAAGTTAAAAACGGTCAAGCCCTAAGTCAAGTTAAGGAAGATTCACACATGTGGTTTGAAACTTTAATTCGAGAAGAGACAGGCTGTGCCACTTATATGGTCGGCTGTCAACAAACAGGCGAATGTGCCGTGTTCGACCCCCTGTGGGACATCCAACCCTATCTCGACATGGCCAAGCAGAAAAAGTCTAAAATTCGCTACGTCATTGATTCCCACAGCCACGCCGACCACGTTTCTGGGGCCACATGGCTGGCCGAAGCCACCGGCGCCGAATTGGTTTTGCCGGAGCTGGCCGACATCACTTACGAAGCCACCCGCGTGAAACATGGCGACATGATTCGCATGGGCGGCGTTGGCCTGGAAGTTGTGCACGTACCGGGCCACCGCCCAGAGCAAATCAACCTGCTCGTCTACGATTTCCCCCGTGGCGATGAACCGTGGTTCATCCTCACAGCCGATTTTGTGCTGGTTGGCGATGTGGCCCGGCCAGACCTGGCCCAGGCAGGGGATGAAGGCGCTCCGGTTTTGTTTGATGTCGCCATTCCGCGCTTTTTGAATTTACCCGACCACGTTGAGGTGTATCCCGGCCATCTAGCCGGGTCTACCTGAGGCCGCGTTACAAGTGGCAAGGTTGCCACTACGGTTGGGTACGAAAGACGCTTCAACGATTCCCTAAAATTCAAAGATAAAGCCAAGTTCGTCCGCTTCATGCAGGATGATCAGCCGCTGAAACCGGCCAATATTTTGAACATCGTGGCCACCAATCAGGGGAAACGGCCGTTAACCAAACATATTCCCCAAGCGGCCCCTCTCAATGCCAAACAGGTGGCAGAGATGATGGGACAAGGAGCTGTGGTGGTAGACGGCCGTTCCTCGGCAGAATTTGGCGGAGGCCACATTCCTGGCTCGATTAACGTGCAGCTTTCCAGTGGCGAATTTGAACAGCGTGTCGGGTGGATGACCCCCGACGATGCGCCACTGATTCTACTCATGAACAGCGAGGAAGAAGCCCAGGAAGCCATTTACAAAATGGCCTTCATTGCCCTGGAAACGCGCGTAGCGGGCTATTTGGTTGGCGGCATTGATGCCTGGATGGAAGCAGGCAACCATGCTGAATGCATCCAGCAAATGGACGTTCATGATTTACATCACAAACTGTCGGTTAACGGCCTGCAAGTCCTCGATGTACGTGACGCTGAAGAGTGGGATGAAGGACACATTGAAAAGGCCCATTTCTTGCCATTTACCCGCATGGTGCCCCAGCTAACCAGCCCGGCGCAGCTAGACACCCTGCCGCTGACAAAAGATCAACACGTGGCGGTCACCTGTGCGACCGGCAAACGCTCCAGCACAGCCATCAGCATCATGAAACGGGAAGGATTCAAGCATCTCTTTAACGTTACCGGCGGCATGGAAGCCTGGGAAGCGGCTGGCTTCCCCATGCTCGATGGCGAGGGAAACGTCTGCAAAATTTAGCCGATTCACCATGAGATTGGTTCAATCTTCGAGATTGAACCAATCTTTTTTACGTACAATACAACAACAACTCGCTTACTGATTTACCCCGAAAAACAAGGAGAGAGAGAGGATGTTAGCCTGGCTTTTGGAACCCTGGCCCTGGTACGTGTCTGGCCCGTTGATTGGCTTAACCGTGCCGCTTTTACTGCTGTTAACCGGCAAAAACTTTGGCGTCTCCAGCAGTCTGCGCCACATTGGTGCTGCCTGTTTGCCCAAGTCCAAGCTCCCCTACCTGAGTAATTACAATTGGCGTGAGCACACCCGCAGCATCGTTTTCGTAGGCGGCATTCTGATTGGCGGCTTTATTGGCAACTTCTTGCTTTCCAGTCAGCCGGGTAATTTCTTGCCTGCCTTTTACGCTTCACCGCTGGGCGTCATTGGCCTATTTGTTGGTGGCATTTTGATTGGTTTTGGTACCCGGTACGCTGGGGGCTGCACCTCTGGCCATACCATCATGGGTATTTCTGCCCTGAATCTCGCCAGCCTAGTCGCCACAATTTTCTTTTTTGTTGGTGGACTCATTTCAACCTGGCTCATCCTGCCGCTTTTTTTACCGTAGGTCAAGTTTTAAAACTTGACCAACAAAAGGCGTATATCATGAAAAACAAATTGTGGACTTTGTTGATTGGCATTTATTTTGGCATTGTACTCATCAAAACGCAGGTCATCTCCTGGTTCCAAATCAACGACATGTTCCTGTTCAAAGACCCTTACATGTACCTGGTTATCAGCTCAGCCATCGCTGTGGGTCTTGTTTCGGTTTTCTTGATCCGTCGTTTTGAATCACAAACCATTGAAGGGGATGAAATCGTTATTAAGGAACGGCCGTTTCACCCCGGAAATGTTGTCGGTGGCACTATCTTTGGCATGGGCTGGGCGATTACGGGTGCCTGTCCAGGACCTATTTATGCCCATCTCGGCGCAGGGACGTTTTTGATGATCTTTACCTTTATCGGCGCACTCACAGGAATGTATTTGTATGCCTTCTTCCAATCCAGACTACCCCACATCGAATGGGTCCAACTTAAACCTGGCTCAACTGGCGCGCGCTAGAAGCTACAGCTATCGTTTATTTAGCCAACTTTATTTACGGGGCGTTACGGCCGTTTCCCTGCCCTACGTTCAGCAAATCCCGGAGTTAACGGCCGTTTTGCCCTTGCCGTTTGATGCCGATGACGCTGCTGCCAGCCATCACGAACTGTTCCAGTTCAATGTATTTGCCCACGAAAGCTTCTTTTTAAGTGAGGATGGGTTGGTTGGCGGGGAAAAAACGGCCGTTGTTAATCAACACTATTCCAAACTTGGTTACAAAACAGACAGCACCGACAGTCAAACCGATCAGCTAGGATATGAACTTGCCTGTTTAGCCTTTTTGGTCAACCAGGAAGCCGACGCCTGGGAAGCAGATTTGCCGTTTTTGGCGGGCGAACTGCGCACCAAACAACGGCAGTTCATGCAAGTGCATCTGCTCATTTGGGCACCCGCCTGCCTGCTGGCCATCCAAAAGCAAAAAGACCCTTTTTTTGCTGAATTGGCCCAACTGACCCAATCCTTACTGCTGGAACATTTTGGTGCTTTGACGGAAACGCCATCGGTGGAAACGGCCGTTTCTACCTCACCCAACTTTCTCCCCCAAACACAAAACATCCTGGCCAACGAAAAAACCGGCTTCAAAGAGATAGCCAACTTTTTGCTACTGCCCGCACTAAGCGGCATCTACCTCAGCCGGGACAACATCGGGCAGCTAGGGCGGCAATTCGAACTGCCGCGTGGCTTTGGCAGTCGGGAAATGATGCTGCTGAATTTACTGCGAACGGCCGTACAGTACGACACCCTCCAGCCACTGCTCACCACTCTACAAAAAACCTGCCGTGACTGGCAAGCCAGTTACCAACAGCTGAGCGACGCTTATCCCCAGACCGTTCCCTTCATCCGCCCCTGGCAAGAACGGGCAGAAGCGACCGAAAAAATGGTGGCTGAATTGATAGCTTCTTCCACGATTACGGAATAAAAAAAGGGGAACGGCCGTTTCCAACCAATCCCCTCTCCTTTTCTTTGTGCAACTCTGTGGCTCCTCTGTGTTCCTTCTTTTTACTCTCTGGGCAGTTTGTATTTGTTATATCGGGTGAAAAAGTCGTGCTCACCGATGAGGGTGGTGAGACGCATATGCAGGGGACGGCCGTCTTCAACTTCATAAGCGAGCGTCACCTGGTTGCCAATAATTTCGCGCACCAGCACCCAGTAGGGGATGGTCATCTCTTCTTTGGGGCGCATTTCGCCATCTTTTGTTTCCTGGCGACCCGCCAACAGCTCATCTAAACGCACAAAATATTTGTCGGCCGCTGGAATAGTATCCAAAATTTCAGCACGAAAAATGGCGCGAATAAAGTCACCATCAGGCAGTTTCCAAACAAATTGAACCGGGAACCATTCTCCGGCTGTTCTTTTTGCTTCAGGCATAGGGAATCAAGTTTAAAATGAAAAAGCCGCCTCCTATTGAAAAATGGGAGACGGCCGTTTCTACAAAATAATTTACCTAGCGAATTGCTTGCTCAGTGTTCTTGTCGAACAAATGCATGTTGGTCATATCCATGACCAGATCAATCTTGTTGCCAAAGCCTACGCTCATGCGCGTATCCACCGTAGCAACCAGACTGTTGCGGCCAGAGTTAACGAACAGATGCTGCTCATGGCCTAAAAGCTCGACCACCTCAACCGTTCCTTCCATGGGAGCGGCCTTGATGCTCGGTGGTGCAAATTCTGGGGCATGGACATGCTCTGGACGCATACCAAAAACAACCTCTTTGCCCACATAATCATTGTACGGTCCTTTGCGATCATCTGGTACCTGAACGCGGAAGTCGCCGGTATCAATATACAATTTGCCTTCTTCACCCACCAGGGTGCTATCGAAGAAGTTCATGCTGGGGCTGCCGATGAAGCCAGCCACAAAGATGTTGGCCGGAACGTTGTACAGGTTACGCGGGGAATCGATCTGCATCAATTTACCATCGCTCAACACGGCAATACGATCCCCCATCGTCATTGCTTCTACCTGATCGTGGGTTACGTAGATAAACGTGGTTCCCAGGCGCTTGTGCAATTTGCTAATCTCGGCTCGGGCTGTAACGCGCAGCTTGGCATCCAGGTTAGAAAGAGGCTCATCCATGAGGAATACAGATGGTTCGCGCACAATGGCTCGCCCAACAGCCACACGTTGCCGCTGACCACCGGACAAAGCTTTGGGCTTACGGTCCAGCAATTGAGCCAGGCCTAAAATGTCAGCTGCTTCTTTAACACGACGGTCAATTTCTGACTTGGGTGTCTTACGCAGTTTCAGACCAAACGCCATATTGTCGTATACCGACATATGGGGGTACAACGCATAGCTTTGGAACACCATAGCGATGTCACGGTCTTTGGGGGGCACATCGTTCACGACGCGATCACCGATGAGAATTTCACCTTCGGTAATCTCTTCCAGTCCGGCCAACATTCGCAGGTTGGTTGATTTACCGCAGCCAGATGGACCGACAAAAACAACAAACTCTTTGTCTGCAATTTCCATGTTCAAATCAGTCACGACGGTCACGTCGCCAAACCGCTTATATACATGCCGATAACTTACACTTGACATTTAAATCTCCTTATGTGTGTAATGTGGGTGAGGTACTATAACGGCCGTTTCAACCCCTGTCAAAAAAAATCGAATAAATGTCTAATCGCGTGGTGTTATCATGAGCTACTCTTCTTCCAAAGCTAAAATATCTGTCAGATCACCATCCAGGGCGGCCATCTCTAAAATGCTAGGCGGCAGATCAGCCGGAAGATAATTGGCATACCCGTTGATCCAGTTTGCCACCGTCTGGTGATTCACCAACAAAAGACGACCAATCAAGCGCAAGCTCAATCCTTCCAGATGCAAAGTCAAGGCCTGTAGGCGGATTTCCTCATCATACCCCTGGCCTTTTGGCGCGGGAGTGTAACGACAGCCGCAATGTTTACAGCGGAACCGTTGACTGCCAGCCGGCGTACGGCCGTCTTTAATCTGGCGCGTTTTGGCAGAACATGTAGGACAGATCACAAAATTCCTTTCCTAAACGATGGTTAATATGACGGCAATCAGCAGCAGCAAAAAAGTAGCCAGCAAAGCAACCCAGTTGGCCCGCAACGCGGCCCCCAGCCCCAATGGATTCGATGCAGGCGCCTTGGCCCCAGGGCGAGGCTGTAATCCAAAAAAGACCTGACGAAATGCCTCTACGCTAGACGGCCGTTCGTCTGGATGCATCTCCATCGCCCACTGAATAGCCTCAGACACATGGGGCGACACCGCTGGATTTAGACGGCGCGGCAGGGGCAAGGCCGAGGGATTTAAAAAACGGGTCTTGGCATCAGGCGGCGGAAAATCGGTCAGCAGATGGTACAACGTGGCCCCCAGCGCGTAAATATCAGAACGCACATCGGTGTGGCCACCATCGCCACCGTACTGTTCCAGCGGCGTGTAAAGTGCCGTGCCCCGCCCCTGAACGACGGTGATGGTTCGCTCATCATCCGTCGCCATCAACTTTACCAGGCCAAAATCAACCAGCTTAATGCGATTGTCCAACGTGAGTTTAATGTTGGCAGGTTTAATGTCTCGGTGTAAAACAGGGGGGTCCTGCCGATGAAGATAGGCTAGCCCATCAAAAATCTGATTCGCCCAGGTCAGGATATCTTCTTCCACCAACGGACCCTGGTTTTCTTGCAATAACTGGCGCAGGTTCTGGCCCGTTACAAAATCCATGACCAGGTAATCACGGCCGTTTTCCGTAAAAAAGTCTGATACTTTCGGCAAGCTGGGATGGTCAAGTTGGGCTAAAATACTGGCTTCTTGCAAAAACTGGCTCTGTGCCTGCTGCCGATAAGTGTCATTGGCATTGGGGTCCGGCTGTACTTCTTTAATCGCACACAAACGGCCTGGCAAGCGTAAATCCTCGGCACGATAGACGCTGCCCATGCCACCCTGACCCACAATGTTGGTCAGCTTGTAACGTTCACGTAAAATAACACCACTTTCGAGCGTAACAAACATAGGTTTATAGTATACTGAACCTGTTCTGCCAAACAACTATTGAAGGGATGATAACCATGAATGAAAAACCGGTATTAGTTGCTCGCGAAGGACAATTAGCTGGTCAACGCTGGACAATTGAAGGCGATGAATTTTTAATTGGTCGCGGTTCAGATTGTCAAATTGTCTTACCTGAACGCCAGGTATCCCGCCACCATGTACGCATTACGCATGAAAACGGCCGTTACACTCTGCACGATTTAGGTAGCCGCAATGGCACACACCTGAATGGTAATCAAATTGAAGGGTCCACCGTTCTGCAAGATGGTGACGAAGTCTCCATCGCCTTGTGCGTCAAGCTTGTGTTTGTCGGCACAGATGCCACCATTCCCCTTACCTTTGAGCCACCCACACAGGAAGGCAATCTTCAAATTGTTGAAGCACAGCGCGCGGTCATCATCAACGGTGAAGAGCTAGATCCACCTCTCTCGCTGGCGCAGTTCCGCCTGCTGGAGCTGCTCTATAACGGCAAGGGGGCGGTTTGCAGCCGGGATGACATTGTAGAGGTCGTTTGGCCCGGCACAGATGGCCTGGGCGTCTCAGAACAAGCCATTGACGCCTTAGTGCGCCGCCTGCGTGACCGTCTGGCCGAGCTGGACGAGTACAATTACATTGTCACCGTACGCGGCCACGGCTTCCGCATTGACAACGAGCCACACTAAGGACAATCACATTTGTTCTGTCGGGTGAGGAGAAAGCATCCTCAGCTGCGCTCTAGCTGACCCCGTTCGCATTTGAGAATGCTCACTCCGCACATGTTATTTGTTTGTACTTAGCACCCCAACAAAAAATGCAGATTTTTCACAGGTCTTAAAGTAGTCGTTCGGTGCGAAATCGCTATGGTAATTCCAAACAGCTACTTAGAAACGCAGCAAGGGACAATCTTACCCCTTGGAATTTTCAAACGGAAGCTAAAACACCTTGGTTCACTGGAGATATTACACTCAATCAGAAATCCGTGATTATCGGCTAGATTTTCTGCGCGGTTATTTCGTATTTGTAATGACAATTGATCATTTAAAAACATTTCCCGCCTGGACATCAGTGCTTACAGGTGCCGGACAATTGTGGGTATCAGCCGCAATCGGATTTATCCTTATCTCGGGTTTTGTCTTTGGAACAATTTATCGTAGAAGGATAGTAACTCAAGGCTGGCAGTGGTCTATTCAACAAATCGGTCGACGGGCGCTTCAGCTATACTTTCTTAGTGCATTCAGCCGCCTTGCTTTAGCAACTGGTGACTATATATTGCGCCTGTTTTGGGAACGGCCGTCTTCGGTACCGGAAAATTATTGGCATGTAATAGACGGGGCTTTATTCCACACGAGATATGTATTTGGCCACACTGACATGCTTGTTCTTTATGCGCTCTTGCTACCAATGGGCCTGGTAGCACTCTATTTTCTGGCTAGCGGCAAATGGCAGATCGTAATAACCGGCTCTTTTTTCTTGTGGTACGCCAATTATACAGACGCCAACATTATGCATCTGTTTCGTATTGGCTTTCCTGTCTTTGCCTGGCAACTCCCTTTTATTCTTAGTCTTGTTGCTGGCTACTATCATCAAGAAATTGGCACATGGTGGGCTAAACGGCCGTTTCCCCGATTTGCGCTATTGTTATTTATAATTTTGCCTTTCTTGCTCCTCGTTATTAGCTATCTCATTACATTTCATGGGCTTTGGGCAGGCATTGATTGGAAACAGATTAACTTCACATTCTTCAACAAGTCATTGGTGGCACCAGGCCGCCTCCTTTTAGCATTTTGGTTATTTGCCAGTACGTATAAACTGCTCACGCTCTTTTGGCATATTTTACAACGTTTACTGGGTTGGCTATTTTTGCCTTTAGGCCAAAATGCGCTGATTGCTTATTTGATACAAGGATTTGGCACCTATTTTGTCTCTCGAGCACCAGGCTATCCATTTCCTCGCCATGATCCCATTATCATGGGGTTTATCCATCTTGCCTTTGTAATATTTGTATGGGGGACCACAAAGTTTATTGCAAATCACCTGGGAAACCTTCAGTGGCTACAAAAAACACTACCCATTATCAGCCAAAAGATGAAAAACCCGTATCCTACAACCACCTACAAATAAAAAAGGACGCTGCTGCCTGCTGCCAACGGCAATAGCGCCCTTTTTACTTCCGTATTCTCTGTAACTTTATCCCTCAGGCCTTAGAGAAATTTGAATTTCCTTATCATCCAGCCGAGTGACGGTTACGTGAACCTCATCATTTTCCGTAAAGTTATCTTCCAGCCAACGGTGTACAGGCGGACTCAGCACAATCCGCGCCATGTCATTAGGCAGCATCCGCCACACGGCACTATCTTTGTCGTACACACCATCATAATAAATCGTTACAGGGCGCGTCTCCGTACGGGAGTTAATGGCAAAGAATGGCCAATGGGCCGATGTTAGATTGATAAAGCCACGACGCAAATGCAACGGCTTCACTTTAGAAACATGCGTAAACCCATCTTCCGGTTTGAGAACCGTTTCTAGCGAAATATTCATTTCTTCTGAATCTTTCCCACCCATCATCGGCTTTACGGTACGTGCTTTTGGCTTTGATTTGCGTTTGCTGGTGGCCCGCCGCCCTGTGAGGAAATGAATAAGCGGCAGAAGCTCATCGATTTGGTCACGCAGCACATCGGAAATGGCTAGGCCCATTGCTGCCGCCTGTTCGGCCGGAATGCGGCGGCTAAGGTAAAACGGAGTTACCCATTTATCTTCGCTATTCAAATACCCAGCCTTGCCTAAAGCCTCCGCCGACAGTTCTGGAGACAATGCCGTTATGCTGTCTTTGAATAGATCTTGGTAATGGGCTTCTTCGCCACTTTCGTCATCTACCTGCACCTGCTGCAAACGAAATGACCATTCGGCACCTAGCTCCGTGATTAGGCGGTGGGCCATCACCGGCTGCGCTTCAGCATTTTTCAACGCTTTGGTCAACGCCTTTGTATCTGTAAGGGCTAGCTGCATTTCCAGGCTCAACGGCCGTGCAAAAAACGCTATGTGCAAATCCTCTTCTGGGGATTCACTGGCAGAAATATAAACGGATTGATTGGCTTTACTCAGGCCAGCAAAAGGTAAATCGCCCTTCGCCTGACGCGATAAATTATTGTGCAACAGATGGACAAACTGCTCTAGCTGATCCAAAGCAAAATTAATGGCGGTCTCTTCCCCCGCCCAGCCAAATGCAGTAAACACAGGCATGGATAAGCCTGTAAACGCTGTTTTTGATGACATTGGTAATTCCTCACTCAGTCAGAAAATAATGTGGCCGCAAAACGAACAACTACCTGACGATGGTTTGTTATGGGGATGCGTAATTAAAGAGGATTGTTTATTCCTGCTCCCACTTATTTATAGCCTACGATTAATTCTTGTCAAATTTATAGCACACTGGAAATTTGTGAGACCCTATACACGCCTCTAGATAAAAAGTAAACGTCTGAACCATAACAATAACAGATTCTAGAAAACATGCCTGCTATTCCGTCTGAATCAGCTAACAACCATACCGTCACGTGAGGTACGCCGTGAATAGTCCAAACATGAATTTATTTGCTCTAACTGGCCAATAAGATCAATGAGGATCTATTAACATTTCTGACCAAATTCCCACATCACGTTACAATATCTGCATGGACTTACTACAAACAACCTGGGCAGGAATTGTACCCTATGATGCGGCCTGGGATTGGCAAAAAGAATTGGTGTCGGCGCTGTCGGAAACGGCCGTTTCCCCACCTCATCATCTCCTCCTCCTAGAACACCCACCTACCTACACTTTAGGCCGGCGTGGCACGCTGGACCATTTGCTGCTGGATGAAGCTCAGCTTAAGACAAATGGTTTTACCCTGCGTTGGGTAGATCGCGGCGGCGACATCACTTACCACGGACCAGGCCAGCTCGTTGGCTACCCTATTCTCGACCTGAAGCGGATTTTTGCCCGGCGCGGCCATGAACGGCCTGATTTGCACCTTTATCTGCGCGATTTGGAAGAGGTGATCATTCAAACATTGGCCGAATTTGGCATAAATGGCTGGCGCTATAAAGGATACACGGGCGTTTGGGTCAATTCGCCACGTGGCCCGGAAAAAATTGCCGCCATCGGCATTCGCGTTAACACCAAAGGGATTAGCAGCCACGGCTTTGCCCTGAACGCACAGCCCAACCTGAACCACTTTAATCACATCATCCCCTGCGGTATTCAAGAGCATGGGGTCACAAGTATGAGTCAGGTGCTGAAACGGCCGTTTACCACCACCGACCTCATCCCACCTATCTTAACCGCCTTTCAAAACATCTTTGATCTTAAAATCGAAAGACCTGACAGGTCTTCTCCAGCCAAGATCACAACCGTAAAAGACCTGTCAGGTCTGGTCTAAAACGAGCAAAAATGAGCAGAATAAATCTAGATTCCATCTCCACAACCGAAGAAACTGTTAAGCGACTACCCCGCCCCGCATGGCTCAAAGTGCGCGTGCCTAGCGGCGAAAATTATGACCAACTCAAACACCTCATGCGCAGCAAGGCGCTGCACACCGTCTGCGAAGAAGCGCAATGCCCCAACATTGGTGAATGCTGGGGCGCAGGTACCGCCACCTTCCTGATGATGGGCGACATCTGCACGCGCAGCTGTGCCTTTTGCGACATTAAAACGGGACGGCCGTTACCACTGGACTGGCAAGAACCGCAGCGCGTTGCCGAAGCCGTGCGCTCCATGAACCTGCGCCACGTTGTGATTACCTCAGTTAACCGAGACGAACGCAAAGACGGCGGTGCCCCCATTTTTGCTCAGGTGATCGAGAAGATTCGCCAGCTTCAGCCTGGCTGTTCTATCGAGGTTCTCATCCCCGACTTCAAAGGCAGTGAAGAAGCCCTCAAAATTGTGATGGACGCCCGGCCTGAAATTTTGAATCACAACGTCGAAACCGTGCCCCGCCTCTTCAAAAAGGTGCAGCCACAGGATCATTATGAGTGGGCGATGGTGACGCTGGAAAATGCCAAAAAGATGGACGGTGAAGTGCTGACTAAGTCTGGCATCATGTTGGGCTTAGGCGAGGAATGGGATGAGCTGCTGGCCGTCATGCAAGATTTGGTCGACCGGAATGTAGACATTTTGACCCTGGGCCAATATTTGCAGCCCAACCGGCAAAAGCATCTGCCCGTCGCTCGCTACTATCACCCCGATGAGTTTAATGAGCTGCGGGAAATTGGTTTAGAGATGGGCTTCAGGTGGGTGGAAAGCGGGCCACTGGTGCGCAGCAGCTACCATGCCGAACAGCAGGTGCGGGCGCTCTCCAAAATTTACCAGGGATAGCGGCGGTTCGGTATGTTCAAAAAATAATCGCGTAAAACAAGCAACCCTTACTTGTCATTTCGAGCCGCTTTTGGCGAGAAATCCCTCTAAGTTTAGCTAGAAATTTGCCTTGCCATTCTCATAGGGATTTCTCCCTTTGGTCGAAATGACAATTCTGGGTTATTCGTGAGGATTACCCAGACACTTTTCCAAATTTCAACGAACCACCCTATGCCTCATCGTCTTCGGGTTGCCAGGATTGGGCACTGTTGCGTAAGTTGTTTAGCTGCTGCCAATGTTGCTCGATGGCGATACGGCCGTTTTCTGTCAAGGACACCAACGTATTCGGCTTTTTACCAATAAACTGCTTCTCAATCTGTATCAATTTGGCCTCCTCCAGCTTGGAAAGATGGCTGGACAAATTCCCCTTCGATAATCCCGTCAGCCGACCCAGGAAAAGAAAGTCAGCACTTTCGCAAGCAGACAAAGCTGTTAGAATGGCCAGTCTGGCCGGCTCATGAATGAGCTTGTTTAGCGAGGCAAGCTCCTCAAAAAGGTCTGTCATATCACCTCCAGCTCAGTCTGCATTATGGCGTAATGAACGAGTTAAAAGCCAATGATCCACCAACCCGCTCACCAGCCAGAGAAGGCCAAAGATGGCCACACCAACAACGCCTCGCTCACCCCACAAATAAACTTGCTCAGCGGGTAAAAGATTAAATAAAGGCAGTAAGCTCACAACAACCATCAATCCAGCCAACACCAGGTATTGTCGGCGGAAGCTGCCAGTTTGAAAGTAGTAGGCGACCAGGACAACGGCCATAAACAACCCCGTTCCACTTAACGGCCAGCGCCACTCATACTCAGCCAAACCGACCAAATATAGACCCACAAAAAAGATAAAAGATAGAATTTTGCCCTTACGCTGACTGCTGTTTGATTGCCGTACCTTGCCAAAGGTAAGCTCGTAATAACTGCCAATCCACCAGAAAGCGATCATAGCCAAACCAATGATGAGCAAGCCAGACAGCGGCTGCCACTTATCAAACCAGGGCCACCAGCCCGCCTTCCATACAGCCATGAGCAAGAACATGATGCCAAACGGCACCTGCCGAAACCCTTGCAGTTGATCGTAATATTTGGTCACCCGACGAATCCGCTCCAAATTCTCAATGTTTTCCATCAGCAGAAATCTCCTTTTATAATTGTCGGTTTGCGCTGCAAACTTGTAGCCAGTATAGACCAAAGGTAAGTTTCTGTCAATAACCAGTTTGCAGCACAAACCATTTTCGCACAGTTTGCCACTGCCCAATTTTCCTGACAAAAGATGTCAGGAATCCTCGCTACACTGGCAAATGTTTAAGGTTGAGGCGGTAGCGGCCGTTTCCCGATCATGCTACAATTGCGTCACCTATTGTAGAACAGATGTCCTAAGTAAACTGTCCTACAAAATGGAGAATCTCCCATGACAAGCGAAAAAGTTGTTGGTCAAACCAAAGACGTTGGCTTCCAAATTGGCGTACGCAAAACGATCGCCGTCGCGCCGCAAAAAGCCTGGGATTTCCTCACCTCAGCCGAAGGTTTTAAGCTATGGTTGGGCGAACTGTCCAGCTGGCGGCTAGAGAAAGGTGCGCGATACAAGACGGCAGAAGGCACAGTCGGCGAGCTCCGGGTTGTTAATCCAAGTCCAGGTGGGCATCTACGCCTCACCTGGCAGCCGCGCGATTGGGATACCCCTTCAACGGTTCAGGTCCGTATCATCCCCAACAAAGAAAAAACAACCATCAGCTTTCATCAGGAACATCTGGACGGGCCAGAAACGCGCGAAGCGATGCGCCAGCGCTGGCAGCAGGTGCTGGATGAGCTGGCCGAGCGATTACCAAAATAAACATTTCTCGCCAAGGATTATTACTTTATGGAACCCCAAAACATCGTTGTGCGTGGTGCACAGCAGCATAATTTGAAACATATCGACGTAACGATTCCCCGCAACAAGCTGGTGGTGCTCACCGGCGTCAGCGGCAGCGGCAAATCATCGCTGGCATTTGACACGATTTACGCCGAAGGGCAGCGGCGTTACGTCGAGAGCCTCTCCTCTTACGCCCGGCAGTTTTTGGGGCAGATGGAAAAGCCCAAAATCGACGCAATCACCGGGCTAAGTCCGGCGATTGCCATTGAGCAAAAAGCGGTGAGCAAAAATCCGCGCTCCACGGTGGGCACCGTCACTGAGGTGATGGATTATTTGCGCGTGTTGTATGCTCGCATTGGCATTCCGCATTGTCCTGATTGTGGTACGGCCGTTACCCCCCAAACACCCCAACAAATCGCCAACCAGCTCGCCGCCCTGCCCCCCGGCACAAAGTTTCAACTGCTGGCCCCCATCGCCCGCAACCGCAAAGGTACCCATGCCGATGCCCTCAAGCAAGCGCGACAAGACGGCTTCATCCGCGCCCGTATCGATGGCGAGCTGGTCGATCTGACAGGCAAGCTGCCCAGCCTCAGCAAAAAGCACAAACACAACATTGAACTGATCATCGACCGGCTGATTGTGCCCGAGGAGATTGACGAAGCATTCACGACCCGACTAATCGATTCTGTGGAGACTACCTTGCGCGCCAGCGAAGGGCTGCTTCTGGCTGACCTGGGCGAAGAACAAATTACCTTGAGCGAACACAACGCCTGCACCACTTGTGGCTTTAGCTTCCCGGAATTGTCGCCCCAGCTTTTCAGCTTCAACTCACCGCTGGGCATGTGCCCGGACTGCAACGGCATCGGCACGCAAATGCGGGTAGACCCCGACCTCATCATCGAAGATGAAACGCTCTCCATCATGGATGGCGCGCTGCGCTGGTACGGCAACGTGCGCAAGAAGAAAAACAAGTGGACCACCTCCCAGCTCAAGGCGATTGCGGAACATTTTAACGTTAGTTTGGACACACCCTGGCAGGATTTGCCCGAATCGTTCCGCCACAAGCTTTTTTACGGCGCAGGCGACGAGCTGATCCATTTTAAATATTCCAGCGAAAGTGAAGATGCGTCGTGGTCGGGGGAATCGAAACGGCCGATTCGCGGCATCGTCTATCACATCAATCGGTTATTCCACCAAACCAGCTCGGAATACACCCGCCGCTGGTACGCCAGCTTTATGAACCAGCTGCCCTGCGATACCTGCGGCGGCACCCGCATGCGGCCCGAAGCCCGTGCCGTCACCGTCGGCGGCAAATCGCTGAACGAAGTCGGCCAGTTGGCCATTGATGAGGCGTTTGAATGGGTGATGGGACTCAGTAATCAGTCATCAGTGGTCAGTAATCCGTTAGCGGTAAACGGTCATCGGTTTTCGGCAAATGGTAAAAGTAGCCACCAGCAACTAACCAATAACAACCAGCAACTTAATGAGGAACAGTTTGAGATAGCCGAAGAAGTCCTCAAAGAAATTCGCGACCGGCTGCAATTTATGCTGAACGTGGGGCTGCATTACCTCACGCTGGATCGGCCCGCGCCGAGCTTGTCCGGTGGCGAAGGACAGCGCATTCGGCTGGCCAGCCAGATTGGCTGCGGGCTGGTGGGCGTGCTGTACATCCTCGATGAGCCGTCGATTGGGCTACACGCCCGCGACAACCGCGCTCTGCTAGACACGCTGCACCAGCTGCGCGACATGGGCAACACCGTCCTCGTGGTGGAGCATGACGAAGAAACGATGGTGGAATCTGACTGGCTGATTGATTTGGGACCAGGCGCGGGCGTGAAAGGCGGTGAGATCATCGCTGCGGGCACGCCGGATTTTGTAAAAACCCACCCCGATTCCTTGACCGGAAAATATTTGTCGGGTGAAATACAGATTGTGGCTCCAAACGGCCGTTCCCGCCGCAATCCCAACATTGGCAAACTAGAACTTGTTGGAGCCAGCCTGCACAATTTGCGCAAGGTCACCGCCACCTTCCCCCTGGGCACGATGATTTGTGTGACGGGCGTGAGCGGCAGCGGCAAAAGCAGCCTCGTCTCCGAGACGCTGCACCCGGCGCTGGCCCGCACGCTGCACCAGGCGCAAGGAACCCCTGGCCCGCACCGCACCATTCGCGGCCTGGAGCATCTGGACAAAGTGATCAACATCACCCAGGACCCGATTGGCCGCACCCCCCGTTCTAATCCAGCTACCTACGTGAAGCTGTTTGACCTGATTCGCCAAGTGTTTGCGAAAACCAACGAAGCCAAAACGCGCGGTTACAAGCCGGGACGGTTTAGCTTTAATGTGAAAGGGGGACGATGTGAGGCGTGTTCGGGATACGGCCGTCGCAAAGTCGAGATGCACTTTTTGTCCGACGTCTGGGTATTGTGCCGCGAATGCAACGGCCAGCGCTACAATCGGGAAACGCTCTCGGTGACCTACAAAGGCAAAACCATCGCCGACGTGCTGGACATGGATGTGCAGGACGCGCTGGAATTCTTTGCTAACCATCCCAAAATCAACCGCATTCTGCAAACGCTGCACGATGTGGGGCTGGACTACGTGAAGCTGGGGCAAAGCGCCCTCACCCTCAGCGGCGGCGAGGCGCAGCGCATTAAGCTGTCTAAGGAACTGAGCCGCGTAGCCACCGGCCGCACCCTCTACATTTTGGACGAACCCACCACCGGCCTGCACTTTGCCGACGTGCAAAAGCTGCTGGACGTGCTGCACCGGCTGGTGGATGCAGGCAACACGGTCATTGTGATTGAACACAACATGGACGTCATCAAAACGGCCGATTGGCTCATCGATCTCGGCCCAGAAGGCGGCGATGGCGGCGGGCAAATCATCGCCCAAGGCACGCCGGAGCAGGTGGCAACAGTGGAAGCCAGCTACACAGGCCAGTTCTTGCGCGAGATTTTGGGAGAGAAAGTTTTGTCATGAGCAACGTAGATAAACGAAATATCCTCGACGACGAAGTGTTTACCTACCGAGAAGGCAAAGACAGCAAGGTGTTTATTTTTTGGCATGGTAAGCAGGTCAAGATTTTGAAGGGCAAGCAAGCGCAGAAGTTTCTGGCAAAAATCGCGGGATTAGAACACAAGGAAGCCCAGTTGGTGATGGCCAAAGCCACCGGCAATTTCAAACGCGGCAATGAGAGGTAAATGCCAATGAATCCAGAAACATTCATTGAAAAGTATGAAGCCGCGTTAGCGACGCAAAATTGGCAGCAAGTTGCCCCGCTAATTCATCCAGAGGCGTGTGTGACGTTTTCCTCTGGGAGTGTACACATTGGCAAAGAAGCTGTGCGCCAGGCATTTGAACGCAATTTTACAGCGATACAGGATGAGACGTATGCCATTGAGAATGTGCATTGGGTGAAGAAAGGGGAGGATACGGCCGTTTACCTTTTCACCTTTCACTGGACGGGCATCATCAACGGGAAGCCAGCTAGCGGTACAGGCACAGGTAGTTCAGTTTTGGTCAACAGCAAAAACGGCTGGCAGCTGCTGGTTGAACATTTAGGACCAAAAACTGGGTAACGGCCGTTCTCACCTGTGGCTTTTAGGAGGTAATAAATAATGAACCGCCTGCTACTGGGATTTTTGGTTGGGATTGCCTTTGGGTTTATTGACGTACTGCTCATGATACCCCTCTCGTTTCCCAGCAAAGCTGACAAGCGCATAGCCATGACAGGCGCTTTTTTTGACCGTTTTGCTATTGGGGTATTGATTGGTGCCACTAACTTACCCGTCGCGCCCTGGCTTCAAGGGATCATTGTGGCTGTCTTGGTTAGCCTGCCCAGCGCCATTATCACGCGCACTTATGTGCCGATCCTGGCAGTTAGCGTGGTAGGTGGCGCACTCGCCGGGTTCTTAATCGGCTTGTGGGGCATATGAAAATTTGAACAGATAAAACTAAGGGGTCGTTCACAAACAACTTTAGATAAGGAAACGAACCCCAAGGCATGACCGTTTACCGAAACTTATAAGTTAAAAACGGTCAAGCCCTAAGGAGAGAATATGATTGCATCAGGCAAGTTTGAAGTATCGCTACACCCCCTTGACGCCTACGCCACTGGAGAGGCAGGCACCACGCTTGGCCGCATGTCTATAGACAAAACTTTCCAGGGCGATCTGGCAGCCAAGAGCCTGGGAGAAATGTTAACAGCCCTGACGCCAATGGAGGGATCAGCTGGCTACGTGGCCATCGAACAGGTACGTGGTACCTTACACGGCAAGCAAGGCACGTTTGTACTGCAACATTTTGGCATCACAAACGCTTCTGGGCAGCGCCTTGTTTTAGAAGTTGTGCCGGATTCTGGCACCGGCGAATTAGCCGGTTTAGCGGGGACAATGACCATTCAAAATGAAGGTGGTCAACACAGTTTTTTATTTGACTATTCGCTATAAGGAAACAACGTATGAGTAACCAATCATCCTTAATCAGCAATGCCTTCCAAACCTTTCTGAGTGAAGCCCCCCAACAGGCACAGGCCTGGGGCACAATGGTTCAGGAGTTAGCCAAGGCAAATGCGCTCGATAAAAAAACGGCCGCTTTGGCTTATT
>JBNKLQ010000094.1:0-20022 GCA_050292445.1 Promineifilaceae bacterium (SeqCode)
GTAGATCTTGCGGTTCTGTTCCGTGCCGAGCTTCTCAAGCTCCGCCATCGCCTGTTTGAGTGTCATGGATCTGCATACCTGCAGTCACCGTGAATTATTGGCCTCGGGCAGCCGCCGCGGTCACGCCTGGTCCGCGCCACCCTGCTGCTGCTGCATCAACTTTACCAACTTCGCCCGGCGAAGCGCACAGAGCCTGGCCTGGGGCGCAAATTCTACTTAATGGGGCTGAGCTATTTTCTGGTCGGGATCATTATTGGGACGGGCCTATGGTTAGGCTGGAATGACATTTTGAGAATTCAAACACCGGTTGAGGCGCATATTCATGCTAACAATTGGGGCTTGATGTCCCTGGTGTTTGCCGGCCTGCTGGTTGATTTGTATCCCAAGGTGATGAAACGGCCGTTTGCCTGGCCTACCTCCATCAATAAAATCTTTTGGCTGATGAGCCTGGGCGCACTGGGCCTAGTGCTGGGGCCGTGGTTCAACTCCCTTTACTTCACTGTGCCAGGGCTGGTTCTGCACATGGCTGCCACCACCTGGCTGCTGCTGAACGTCATCAAACCAGTTTGGGGCGACCGAACTGCCTGGGCCAAACCGGGCCTGTGGCACCTGACCACCGCTTATTTATGGCTCATTGCGCCGCTGCTGGTGGCCCCGCTGATCATTTTGCAAGTGCCGGGAATCCCTGGGACCACCATTGAGCAAAATGCACCTCAGGCGCTCATTTATGGCTGGCTGCTGCTATTTGGTTCCGCCATTATTCTCTACTTTGCCCAACGGCAGTTCCAACCAGAAGCGGAACCACAGTTTGGTGGCAGTTGGCTCAGCCTGGGGCTGATTCATCTGGGCGGCATTAGCTTGTGGATAAGTATTTTTGTGGGGCCAAACGGCTTCTGGCACGGCTTGGCCTACGGTCTGTGGACGGTGGCCATCGTACCGATTGCCTGGCAGCTGTGGCGAATGATTCGCCCAGTTTTGGAAGATGAACGGCGAGAAACGGCCGTTGCCCCGGCGATTAGCTTTTCCCAAGTGCGACGCGCTTCAGAAGTGCGTCGCACCGGAATGGATAATGCTTATTGACTGATCAACACAATGTCTTGTACAGAATAGAGACGCTTGGTGATAAATGAAATATATTTGCCTGTAGGTGAAATAGTTGCTGTGCCGTCCATCAAGAGTATAGGGCGTGTATACGGCTCGTGTTTTTGGGGTCTTACACCCGTAGCTCGAACCATCTCCAGCAGTTGCCCATCAGGGTACGCATCTTCAGTCAGTTCTTCAGGGATTTTCTGGCTTAAACTGTTTGTTCCGGCGGCGGGAGAATACACATACGTTTTAGGGAAACCTTTACACACACTCTGATAATAAAGACTATCGTCTTGATCCCAACCCAGAATTGTGTAAATGCAAGGCACTTCCTCTTTTAGATCTTGGAGGTTTTTGGTGAGGTTGCCAAAGTATGTTGTATCAGTCACATGATGGGTCTCGTACGAGTTAATAGCTTCAAGCGGAGGATTGTATGGAAATAAAAGAGGAGAAAGAGCAAAAAGCACGACTAAAAAGGTAATTAAAGCAACAGTTTTTTTCATAATCCACTCCCGCTGGGGCGCTTGCCAAAGAAAGCGGAGACTTTCCTCAATTGGCCCCTACTATTATGCATAGCCTGTCAACACCACAAGCCACCAACATCCCCTCCTGGATTTTGGCAGTCTCTATGCGCTCGATTGTACTTGAAAGTTGGGGGAACTGTATTTTGCGGAGGACAGTCGTAAAACAAATCGGGTAATCGTAGGGGCAGATACGGGAGGGCTGCCCCCACCAGTTGTTTGCCCCAGGTGCGACACACTTCCAAAGTGCGTCGTTCCCCCCTCTTCTCTACTTCTTCGCTGCTTCCAAATGGTCCTGAACGGCCGTTACCGAATCCAACCCCAACACCTCAGCCGCCAACGCTTGGGCCTCGAGCAGCGACCAGCTGCGCAGCACCGCTTTGACAGCGGGCACGGATGGTGCCGCCATGCTCAGCTCGCTCAGGCCTAATCCCAGCAGCAGCGGCGTGGCCAGGGCATTGCCCGCCAGCTCGCCACACATCCCCACCCAAATACCTGCTTTTTCGGCGGCAACGGCCGTTTGCTGGATCATGCGCAAGACGGCCGGTTGGAACGCCTGGGCCAGTTCAGCCACGTTGGCATTGCCCCGGTCGGCGGCCATCACGTACTGAGTCAAATCGTTGGTGCCGATGCTGAAAAAGTCCACCTCGGCCGCCAGCAAATCAGCCACGGCCACCGCCGACGGCAGTTCAATCATGATGCCAACGGAGAGATCGGGGTCAAACGGCCGTCCTTCGGCCTGGAGTTGTTCGCGAGCGGTTTGCAGCATTGCTTTGGCCCGGCGCAGCTCCGTCAGCGTGCCAATCATGGGGAACATCAACTTGACGTTGGCCGGACTGCCATCTTCCAACACGCTGGCTTGTAAAATGGCGCGCAGCTGTGGCATAAAAATTTCTGGCTTGTCCAGGCAAAAACGAATGCCCCGCCAGCCCAAAAACGGGTTGTCTTCCTGGCCTAAATCCAGATATGGCAGCGGCTTATCGCCCCCCACATCCAGCGTGCGAATGATGAGCGGCCGATTCAGGTTTCCCTGGGTGCCCAATCCCGCTACCACCTGCCGATACGCGGCCAACTGCTCTTCTTCGCTCGGCGCTTCGGCGCGGTCCAAAAACAAAAATTCGGTGCGGAAAAGACCCACCGCTTCAGCGCCATAGCTCAAAGCAACGTTCACATCGCTGGGGCCACCGATGTTAGCAGCCACCTCTATGCGAAGGTCATCGGCGGTACGCGCCGGAGCCTGGCTGGCCTCTTTGGCTGCCTGCTGTGCCGACTGCCAAGCCTCTCTTGCTGCTTGCAGTTTTACCGTTTGTTCATCGTCAGGGTTTAGCCAGAGCTGTCCGGTACGGCCGTCCATGCCCAAAATCGCGCCATCTTCAATCTTAGCCAGCTGATTGCCTACGCCCACCACGGCCGGAATGCCCAAAGCGCGCGCTAAAATGGCGCTGTGCGCCGTCGTGCCGCCCAGTTCAGTACAGATGCCCAGCACTTGTTTGGGGTTTAGCTGGGCTGTGTCTGACGGGGTCAAATCGACCGCAACTAAAATGTACGGCCGTTCCGCTTGCAAGGCTGGCAGCTCTGCGCCCAACAAATGGCGCAGCACTCGGTGGCCCACGTCGCGCACATCAACCGCCCGCGTCTGAAAATAAGGATCGTCCAAATTTTGGAAGGAAACGGCCGTTTCTTCCACGGCATCGGCCCAGGCCGCTTCGGCATTAATTTTGTCTTGTTCCAGCTGGTTTTTCACGGCCGTTTGCAAATCCGGGTCCTGGATAATAAGCTGATGGGCTTCAAAAATAGCGGCTTCTTGCGCCCCAACTTGCTGCTCAGTTTGTTTTTGCAAGGTTTCCAGTTCGGTGACGGCGGTTTGCACGGCCGTTTGCAGCCGCTGCCACTCGGCACCACTGTCCTTGTCTGTTTCTCGGGGAATGGCTGGCAGTTTAGGACGGTACTGCAACACCGGGCCAAGGACGATTCCTGGCGAGGCAGCCAAGCCATGCACGCCCTCGGCTTCAACGGCCAGGGTAACAGCCGATTCCACAGGTTTGGGCCCTTGCTCAACTTCAGCTTCGCCAAAATTTTCGGCGGCCAGCTGCTGAATGGCTGCCAACGCAACCGCACTGTCTGGGCCAACGGCCGTAACCGTAATCGTCTCCCCCTGGCGGACGGCCAGCGTGGCGACCTGGTTGATGCTTTTGGCATTGGCCGTAGCCTGCCCTTTTTGTATACTGACATCTGCCTGAAACTGGTTGGCGGTGCGCACAAAATTAGCCGCTGGTCGGGCGTGCAACCCCATCTTATTATGCACTTCCAGGCTTATTTTCTGGCTTTGGTCGGCTGTTAGGCGAGGTGCAGGCGAAGCGGTTTTGTTTGTGTCTCCTGCGGGCGCAGCCAGATTTAATTGTTCTGCCTTCACCGCCAGCGCCCCCTCCGCCTCGATCAATACCTGAGCCAGGCTTCCACCCACCATCGACTGCACCGCCGCTGCCATTGTGCCTTCGACCAAAGGTGCCGCGCACAGCTTTACGTTTGCCTGCTGCGCTTCTGGCAAAAATTCCAGGGCCATTTCGGCGCTCAGCAAAGCACTGCCTAAATCCATCAGAACCAGCACGCCATCTTCGCTATAGACTGACTCGATGGCCGCCAGCACCTTCATCGGATCGGTGCCAATTGGCTGTTCATCATCATCCATGCCGCCAGCAATAGCCAGAGGCACCTGCCCCTGCACCATCTGATCAGCTAATTGACGAACACCCTCGGCCAAGATGGCACTATGAGAAACAACAACAATACCTACCATACCCTCCACCCACCATTATGGAGTACAAAAAAGGTTCCCAACGGCCGAAACGGCCGTTGGGAACCTTTCAGTTCAAAAACAAATCAGATTACTCGACCCAGTCAAAGGTACGGGTAACAGCCTTCTTCCACATTGAAAACAGTTCCGTGCTGGCGTTGCTGTCCTTGCTGGGTTCCCAGGTTTTATCAACACCCCAGTTCTGCCGCATTTCGTCCGTGTTCTTCCAGAAGCCAACGGCCAAACCAGCCGCATAGGCAGCACCTAACGCAGTCGTTTCTGCCACCTTGGGCCGGATCACCGGAACGCCCAATACATCCGCCTGGAACTGCATCAGCAGATTATTGAACACCATACCGCCATCTACCTTCAAAGCAGTCAAATCCACCCCAGAGTCCGCATTCATTGCATCCAAAACCTCGCGGGTTTGGTAAGCAGTGGCTTCTAGCGTGGCGCGGCCAAAGTGGCCCCGATTCACGTAGCGGGTCAACCCGGCAATAACACCACGGGCGCTGTCTTTCCAGTAAGGGGCATACAAACCAGAGAAGGCGGGGACAAAGTAGATGCCACCATTATCCTCCACTGTCTTGGCCAGATCCTCTACCTCAGGAGCAGACTTGATCATCTTCAAGTTATCGCGCAGCCACTGCACCAACGCACCGGTAATGGCAATGGAGCCTTCCAAGGCGTAAACGGCGGGTTGATCGCCAAACTTGTAGCACAGGGTCGTGAGCAACCCGTTGTTCGACGGTACTGGCTCTTCGCCCGTGTTCAAAATCATGAAACAGCCGGTGCCGTAGGTGTTTTTTGCTTCACCAGGGCTAAAGCAAGCTTGCCCCACCGTGGCAGCTTGTTGATCACCCAGGTCACCAGCAACCGGAATGCGCCCACCAAAGGGGCCATCGTCCAGCGTATAGCCATAAACCTCAGATGAGGATTTGATTTGGGGCAGCATGCTCATCGGGATGCCCATTGCCTTAGCAATGTCTTGATTCCAGCTCAACGTATCCAAGTTCATGAGCATGGTGCGGGAAGCATTGGTAACGTCAGTTACATGAGCACCACCATTTACACCACCGGTCAAATTCCAAATAAGCCAGGTGTCGATATTACCGAATAGCGCATCGCCAGCGTCGGCGGCAGCACGAATTTCTGGCACGTTATCCAGCAGCCATTTTACCTTGAGGCCCGAGAAGTATGTGGCCAGCGGCAGGCCTACCTGAGGACGGAAGCGATCTTGTCCGCCGTCTTTGGCCATTTCGGCCACAATACGGTCGTTACGGGTATCCATCCAAACAACAGCGTTGTGGTATGGCTTACCACTGTTTTTGTCCCAAACGACGGTGGTTTCGCGCTGGTTGGTAATACCAACGGCCGCCAAATCAGCGGAGGTGATACCAGCCCGCTCCATGGCACCTTTCACAACATCCTGCGTACGCGCCCAAATTTCCATTGGGTCGTGTTCCACCCAGCCTGGCTTGGGGAAGATCTGCTCATGCTCCATCTGATGAACAGCGACGGATTCACCACTGTGGTTAAAAATCATGCAACGGGTACTGGTTGTACCCTGGTCAATTGCTGCAACATATTTTGACATTATTACTCCTTCCTAAGAAGATAATCCGCAGAGGGCGCAGTATGCGCTTGCAGATTACACAGATTGTGCTGAAACTTTGCAGTAGACCTGATAGGTCTCTCTTCGTGTTATTCTTTAACGGTTTCTAGCAGGGCATTTAGTATCAGGTAGGATGATGTGGCACCCGGATCCTGGTGGCCAATGCTGCGTTCACCCAAATAACTTGCCCTACCTTTGCGGGCCTGGAGGGGAATTGTGTTTTTCATACCTTGTTCGGCGGCGGAAACGGCCGTTTCTAATACCTCAACCGTTCCCTTTCCAGCAGACAACGCCGTTTGCATCGCTTCCAGAGCTGGTGCCCAAGCATCATACATTGTTTTGTCTTCAAGATTGGGGCGACCCCGTTGCAGAACACCTTCAACACCAGCCTGAAGCAGCTTAAACAAATCGTCGTCGTTTAACTCTTCTTTAGCAGCCATCGCCATACCGCTGCGCATAAAAAACGTACCGTACAGCGGTCCACTGGCACCACCAACACTAGAGATAAGCGTCATCCCGGTGGTTTTCAGAATATTGCCAATGTCTTTGTCAGCGACCGTTGGCAATTTCTCCATCACCTTCTTGAAGCCTCGATCCATGTTGGTGCCATGATCAGCATCCCCGATGGCGGAATCCAGGTCAGTAAGGTAACTTTTGTTTTCTTTCAAAACGGCCGCTGTCTTTTCAAGCCACCGCACGATTTGGTCTTTGGTTATCATAAAAAGACCCGCTCCTTCTGTTTCAGTAAACAGTATTCAGTTAATCAGTAACCAGTTTGTTTTTAAATCCTAAACTGATTACTGATTACTGGCGATCTGATTACTGTGACTATGCTCCCCAACGCAAACCGACGGTATTTACCGGTGCATCCCAGAACTTGAGGATTTCATCGTCTGCTTTGACAAGTGTGATGGAACAACCCTGCATTTCCAAAGAGGTGATGTAAGGGCCAATTAAATTGCGGGCAATGGTGACGCCACGAGCTTCACATTCAGCAGCCAGCTTGCGATAAACTGCGTACAGTTCCGATACGGGTGTACCACCCATGCTGTTGACAAAAGCGATAACAGAATCGCCAGATTTAAACGGCGCATCGGTGAGATCTTTGTCCACCCAGGTGCCGTTTTCGTTGTCCCATTCGCGCACGGTGCGAGAGTATGCTTCGTCGTCCAAAACGGCCGCAGCCATCATGGCGGTGATTTCGTCGGCGGTGGTCATGGGCAGGCGTTTACGGCCTGGTTCACCATGAATACCAATGCCGAACTCAAACTCACCCTCACCCAGATCGAAGGTGGGTTTGCCAGCGGAGGGCACAATGCAGGAGGTAAGGGCGATGCCGATGGAACGGCCGTTCATGTTCACCTTCCGCGCCAAATCAGCACATTGATCCAGATCGTAACCAGCTTCAGCAGCGGCACCCACAATTTTTTCCACAATCACCGTAGTGCCCACCCCGCGCCGACCTGCCGTATACAAACTATCCTTCACAGCAGCATCATCATCGATCAGAATGGACTGCACCTTGATGCCATCAGCATAGGCTAGCTCTGCGGCCGTTTCAAAGTTCAGTACGTCCCCAGTGTAATTCTTAACTAAGAACAACACGCCAGCACCGCTGTCTACTGCTTTGGCACACTCATACATTTGGTCCGGGGTTGGTGATGTAAACACCTCACCAGGGCAAGCGCCATCTAACATGCCCATACCCACAAAACCGCCATGCATCGGCTCGTGGCCGCTGCCACCACCTGATATCAGGGCCACTTTACCTTCAACAGGAGCATCAGCACGTATCACATAGAAGGGATCGTAACTTACCTTAATTTCATCAGCATGAGCCAATGCCATCCCCTCAAGCTGCTCCTTGACAACATCATCCACCCCATTAATTAATTTTTTCATGTAACAACGCTCCTTGAATACTAACCAGAACACAACCAACTAAACAAACGGCCGTTGCACTCGTGAACAAGGCGCATGTTGCAGGAATTTTTCCGGTTAGCTGGCAAAAAAAAGCAGGCCATGAGCATCCAGGTTCGTATTACCTTGTGCTGGTGAAGGCTGCGAGGACGCTTTAATTACCTGAGCACCTGACCTGCTCTTTTTATTATCTTCTCAAAATAATCTCTTAGAAAACGAGGCTCCAAACCAATCCGCCCAGCACGCCGCCGATCAGAGGTGCCACTACCGGAATCCAACCGTAGCCCCAATCTGAATCACCTTTACCGGCGATGGGCAGCAGGAAGTGGGCAATACGCGGGCCAAGGTCACGAGCCGGATTAATAGCATACCCGGTGGGACCACCCAACGAGAGGCCAATGCCCCAAACCAAAGCACCTACGAGGTACGGGCCTAAGCCAGCAGCCGGGCTGCCACCTGTCGCGTCGGAGAAAATAGCGCCAACACCAATTAATAGAACCATGGTGCCGATAATTTCTGTCACGACGTTCCAGGTTGTGTCGCGAATAGCCGGACCCGTGGAGAACACGGCCAACTTCAGACCAGCATCACTGGTCTCGGCCCAATGGCGATAGTAGGCTAACCAGACAATAACACCACCAACAAAAGCACCAGCCGTTTGAATCAACATGGTTACAATGGCTTCCCCAGCGGTATAGGTATCCAACATAAGCCATTTACCAATTGTGACGGCCGGATTGATATCTGCCTGCGGAGCACCTGCAGAAATTGAAACAAAAACACCGACCATAACCGCCATGGCCCAACCTGTGGTAATGACGATCCAGCCGGAATTTTCACCTTTTGATTTACTTAAGAGAACGTTGGCGACAACGCCATCACCCAAAATGATTAAAAACATTGTGCCAAGAAATTCACCAAGTAGGTTATCCATTTTCCAACTCCTTGTAAGTTTCTACTTCTTCCTAGATTTTGTAAATGCAGAGGTACAGTGATGTGGGGAAGCGATATAGTGGTTTGAAATAGGTATATGAATCTGATCGCATACACTCACTGTAAATAAAATGAAAACGATAGAATGTCGTTTTCTGGGAGTAAAAGTCGCCCATTTTTCACTGAATTTTGCTGGGCTATCACCTCCTTTCCGCAAAATGCTGCACGAACCACAAGACAGCAACCTGTTTTGGCGTGTCGGCAGACATCATCGAAACACAAACGGCCGTTGCAAGCAATAATGATTCGGTTAGAAAATTAATTGGGCAGTGGCTACAATGCAGAGTTCAAATTAATTATGCAGTTTGTACAACACCAGGGTACTATACGAGGAATACAGCATGATCATCAAGAAAATGGTGGTTTTTGTTTCAACATGAAACAGCAGGGTGCTAAAAATGTTTCAATGTGAAACATTACGGTGTAAGGATAGTGCTTTTAACGGCCGTTTCTAAAGCGTGCCGGGTCAATTTGGTGCAACTTCATCTTGCGCCACAGCGTGGTGCGACCAATTTCTAATTCGCGTGCCATTTCAGAAACACGCCCCTTGCAGGCCCACCCCGCCCGAATAATCGCCTCGCGCTCTGCCTCCGCCGCCGAAAGCACCGGCTGTGGTTCTGGCCCCCTCCCCACCACCACACGGCCGTTGCGCACACTCTCCGGCAAATCCATCAAGCGAATTTCATAGTCGCTGCTCTGGTAAGCCGCCCGCTCCAGCACCATTTCCAGCTCACGCACATTGCCCGGCCAAGGATAGCGGCGCAAAATAGTCGTCGCTTCATCATCCAGCACCATATTTTGGCCATGCCGCCGCGCCGACCGAGCCAGCAGCCGCTTGGCCAGCAACAAAATATCCTCGGTACGCTCCCGCAGAGGCGGAATGGTGATGTGGAATACCGAAAAGCGATAATATAAATGTGACAAAAAATTCCCTTCAGCCACAGACTTTTCCAGATCGGCTGTAGTGGCGGCTACCACACGCACATCTACCGGGATAGGCCGAGAGCTGCCCAGGCGCATAACGTGCCCCGTCTCAATAACCTGAAGCAAGGCGGACTGCATTTCTAGCGACAGACTTTCCACCTGATCCAGCAGCAGCGTGCCTTCATGGGCCAATTCAAACTTGCTGGGACGGCCGTCTCGCCCGGACTCCTTCTCATAACCCAAAAATTCACTGACAATCAGCTCGCGCGGAATGGCGTGGCAGTTAATTGAGATGAACGGCTTGTCGGCACGAACGCTGTCGTTGTGAATGGCGCGGGCTAGATGATTTTTGCCCACACCCCCTTCGCCGCGCAGCAAAACCGGAGCATTGCCCCGTGCGGCGATGCGTGCCTGCCGGGTCACGGGGCGCATCGCCGCCGACTCAGCAAAAATATCTTCCAGCTTCAGCGTGGCCTGGCTGCCCACCTGCTGATGCACCAAACGGCGCACCTGCGCTAACGGCCGCAGCATCATCATATAGCCAACAGGACGGCCGTATTCCCACACCACCCGCAGCGTCACAATCGTCTGCAAATGCTCGCCTGAAATTTTGACAACCAGCGTCACTTCTGTATCTTCCACATCCTGATTGTCTGCCAGTGCCGTTTGCAGGACTTCGGGCAGGGTCAACACCTCTGTTAGCGGTAACCCCACCACTGACGCTGGCAACAAGTTTAATAATCGCCCCGCCTGCGAATTGACATGGTTGATTTTCCCAATCCCGCTCCAAGTCAACACGCCTTCCGTAATAGATTCCATGATGGTATTCAGTTCGGTCAACCGACGATTGGCTTCTTCTAAATAGAGTTCCGCCTGAAGCTGATTGGTAATAGCGCGGGCCACTGCCATAACCAGCGACAGGGTATGCGATGTTGCGTCTTCAACACTGCTTACCACGCCAATAATGCCAATGATACGGCCGTTCACATCATGGATGGGTGCAGCCGTGCTGGTGAATCTGTGAAACTTCTGATAGTAATGCTCAGCGCCCACCACCTGCACCGGCATCGCTGCTACCAGCGTCACCCCTAGCGCATTGGTGCCCAGATACAGTTCAGACCAATAAGTGCCCACGCCCAAATTGCGCGTCTCCACCATCTCTTGGGCCACAGGGTCACCACAGAGGGACAAAATGCAGCCCGTGCCATCGGCCAGCAGAATAGCCGAGCCAGACCCTTCAATATATTGGTGCATATCTTCCATAAAAGGAATGGCTACGGTAATTAGCTCTTGTTGGGATTTTAGCAATGATTGCAGGGCAGGTTCCCGCAGCCGGGGCGGGTGGGGTTCATTCGTGGGGTCGGAGAGGGGTGCGCAGCGCTGCCACGATTGGATAATTGTCTGGTCTGGGTCCGCGCCGACAACGGCCGTTACCTGGCCTGTGGCCATGAAGGTTTGCCAATATTGCCGCAGAAGCGAATGGTTAACCGGATATCCAATTGGCTGCATGATGCATTTTCACAAAAATCACTGTCCGGCGCAAACTTTTTGAGAGTACCATCTATTTCCCGGAGACTTTCAGCCAAACACAATTGCCCAAAAGCAGTTTCTGGGGAAATGGTTACAGCTTGCTGGACAACCAGCCATCATCTGCCCTATCATTCATGTGAAAGCCGGAAAGTAAACACACAAAGGATGACAACTATGAAACGATGGAATGGTTGGGGAGATACGGCCGTTACCTACCCGCTCCCCGAAAAAGCAGGCGACTACCTTATTGATTTGGTGGGTGAAGCCACACTACCACAAGACGCCGCCCTGGCCGACGTGATTGCTACCGTGCCGGAAAGCCGTTTGCCTGCGCATCCGCTCATCCAAACCGACGCGGAAATGCGGCTGAAGCACGCGCGCGGCCAAAGCTTCCCCGACTGGGTAGCCTTGCGCAGCGGGCACATCCTCGCCTTTCCCGATGGCGTCGCCTTCCCCCACACCGAAGCCGATGTGCGCACCCTGCTCCAATTCGCCCGCAGCCACGATATCAAGCTGATTCCCTACGGCGGTGGCACCAGCGTGGTGGGCCACATCAACCCAGAGTCGGGCGACCGCCCCGTGCTCACCGTAAATTTACAGCGCCTCAGCCGCCTCACGGCGCTGGACAATACCAGCCAGCTGGCCACCTTTGGCGCAGGCGTGGCCGGGCCAGAAATGGAGGCCCAGCTGCGAGCCAAAGGATACACGCTGGGCCATTTTCCTCAATCGTTTGAATATTCTACGCTGGGCGGCTGGGTGGCTACCCGCTCCAGCGGGCAGCAGTCACGGGGGTACGGCCGTATCGAAGAGTTGTTCGCGGGGGGCAAGCTGCTGGCACCGGCGGGCGATCTCATCATGCCTCCCCTGCCCGCTTCCGCCGCCGGGCCAGACTTGCGCCAGCTGGTGCTTGGCTCTGAGGGACGATTGGGCATCATCACTGAGGCCACCATGCGCATTTCACCCCTGCCGGAAAAGGAGTCCTTTAACGCAATTTTCTTCCCCAATTTTGAGGCAGGAAAAACGGCCGTGCGCCAGATGCTCCAGGCTAATCTGCCTCTTTCTATGGTACGCCTGAGCACCGGCATTGAAACAGAAACAACCCTCAAGCTAGCCGGGCACGAGATGCTCATCGGCACGCTGGAGCGACTGCTGAGTATGCGCAGCGTCGATGAAGGCAAATCAATGCTGCTGGTTGGTTTTAGTGGCAACCGACACATCGTCAATACGGCCCGCAGGGAAGCAGTAAGCCTGGCCAAAGAGCAGGGCGGCATCCATGTGGGGCAGCAGTTTGGCAACCAGTGGCAAAAGGGACGCTTCCGCACCCCCTACCTGCGCAATGCGCTGTGGGAAATCGGCTACGGGGTGGATACATTGGAAACGGCCGTTACCTGGAACCAGGTAGACGCGGCCCTGCAAGACATCGAAACCAGCCTCAAAGCGGCAATGGAAACGTTTGGCGAACAATTGCACGTCTTCACCCACCTTTCGCACATGTACGCCACTGGATGCAGCATCTACACCACTTACCTCTTCCGCCTCTCGTCCGACCCAGATGAAAATTTGGCAAGATGGACGGCCATGAAAACGGCCGCTAGCCAAGCCATCGTGCGGCATGGCGGCACCATCAGCCACCAGCACGGCGTGGGCAAAGACCATCAACCTTACCTGGAGGCCGAAAAAGGCAAGCTAGGCATCGCCACGCTGGCAGCGCTGGCCCGACAATATGATCCGGTAGATATTATGAATCCAGGAACCTTGGTGAAGTAAGAAGTGAGAAGTTGCAAGTAGCAGGTAAGTTTACTTGCAACCTGCCACTTGCCACCCACACAATGGGAGCAATTTATGTGGAACAACAATTGGCGTGAAGAGATTTGGCAAAATTTAGACCAGCCGTGGGACATTGTGGTGGTGGGCGGCGGCATTACCGGCGCGGGCATCTTGCGCGAGGCAACCCGGTTAGGGCTGAAAACTTTGCTGGTTGAGCAGCGGGACTTTGCTTTTGGTACCTCCAGCCGCAGCTCCAAGCTGGTACACGGCGGGCTGCGCTACCTGAAGCAAGGCAAAATTGGGTTGACGCAGGCCAGCGTGCAGGAACGGCAGCGACTGCAAGAATCGGCTCCAGGGCTGGTCGATCCACTGGGCTTTTTGCTGGCGAACGTGAAGGGCAGCGGCCAACGGCGAGAAAAATGGCTCATCCAGGCGGGACTTTCCTTTTATGATTTGGTAGCACTGCAATGGAGCCATCGCTACTACAGCCCGCAAGATGTGTGGATGCTGGCCCCACGCCTTAACGTGCAGGATTTGGCCGGGGCGTTTCACTATTTTGATGCCCAAACAGATGATGCGCGACTGGTGCTGCGCGTGCTGCGCGAGGCAGTGGCGGCAGGTGGTACGGCCGTAAACTACGTCGCTGCTGTTGATCTCATTCGTGAAGAGGGGCAAGTGGTGGGGGTGATGCTGCAAGATCGAGAAACAGGGCAGGAAACGGCCGTTCGGGCCAAAATCGTCATTAACGCTACAGGTGCCTGGGCGGACGAGCTGCGGCAAAAGATAGACCAGGAACCAAGGCTGCGTCCTCTGCGCGGCAGCCATCTCATTTTCCCCCAATGGCGCTTTCCCCTGGCCCAGGCTGTGTCGTTTAATCATCCGCTGGACGGCCGTTTTGTCTTCATTTTCCCTTGGGAGGGCTTAACGCTGGTGGGCACCACCGACGTGGACCACAGCGAAGATTTGGACCATGAACCACACATCACGCCTGGCGAAGTGGCCTATTTGATGGCCGCTGTAGAATCCCGCTATCCCTCTCTGGCTCTGACGCTGGATGACGTGCTAGCCACCTTTGCCGGGGTACGGCCCGTTATCAACACGGGCAAAGCCGACCCCTCGGACGAATCGCGTGACCATGTGGTGTGGACAGAAAATGGCTTGCTCACCGTAACCGGCGGCAAGCTCACTACCTTCCGCCTCATCGCTCTGGACGCGCTCAAGGCGGCCCGTGCCGCCCTGCCCGACATGCCCAAAATTGATGAGGATGATCCAGCATTAAACGAGGTAACGGAAGATTTACCCGCCATTTTACCGGAAACCATCCGGCGGCGGCTGATTGGGCGCTACGGGCAGGAAGCCGCCGATTTGGTGGCCGCCGCCCAACCGGACGAGCTGGCCATCATCCCTAATACCAACGTGCTGTGGGCAGAGCTGCGCTGGGCAGCCCGCAGCGAGGGCGTGGTGCATCTGGATGATTTGCTGCTGCGGCGGGTGCGTCTGGGATTGTTGCTGCCGCAAGGGGGTGCGGCGCTAGAAGATCGGATTCAAGCAATTTGTCAGGCGGAACTGGGCTGGGAAGACGGCCGTTGGGCTGAAGAGTGGCAAGCCTACCAGCAGCGGTGGCAGGCCAAATACAGCCTGCCACCCCAGGAGACCATCCCCGACTGGCACACCATGTTGCAAAAGCCAGAAACACCCATCATTTCTAAAGAGTCAGCGCAAAACCAAACGGCCGTTGCCGGGCTATTATTGGGGACGGCTTTTACACTCATTTTGCTTTATTTTGGACTGCGTAAACGGAATTAAGACAAACCGCAAAGAAATGCATTTTCCCGGAAACTTCGGTCGTGGCACTTTCCACCCCGAACAGTTTCCGGGAAAATTTGGCTCCCGACCAGAGGTATAGGTTGGCTTATTGATTCACCATTTGGGCGTGCAGCGGCTTAGATTGGTTGCTGCTACTTTCTGCGTTGTCATACGTCTCTGTCCAATCTTCGTGGCGGCTTAGCTGCGAGGAGCGGACAGCAGCAAATATGACGAGTGTGGAAGTTATCAGGCTTAGAATGGAGAAAATCAAGAGTGCCATCATTGTTTCGTTCCCAGTTTTGCCGTGTGTGTAAACGGCCGTTTGTTTAACAATGATCACACTATAGTGGATGTAACTTTCGGATGCGACGACATACGTGCCACGGCTCACGCACTTGAGTGCGTCAGATTTGCGAGGAGTTAATTGTCAGGCTTCAATCTTTTTTTTAGCAGGAGGGTTATTAAACGTGGTATTGTTGACGGTCGTTTCCCCTAAAACTTCATTAATATTGCGCGTCAGTTCATCTAGGCCAGTTGGCTTCACCAAGTAACGATTGGCCCCAGCCTGCAAGCCTTCCTGGATCGCTTCCTGGTGTGCTTTGCCGCTAAGCATGATGATGGGGATTTCGGCCGTTTCTTCGGTGTCGCGCAGCTGGCGACACAAGGTTAACCCATCCATGCGCGGCATCATCACATCCAAAATCAAAACGTCTGGGTTACATTCGGGGATTTTTTCTAGCGCTTCCAAACCGTCTTGGGCTACAAAAGATTGATAGCCCATCATGGTCAACATGGTTGACAACAACTGTCGAATATCGTGTTCATCGTCCACAACCAGGACTGAGCAATTCATCTTCCACTTCTCCACATTTAGCATGAAGACCCCAGGAAACTGCTCGGGGAATATCTTGTTGTTTTGGGATTGTGCCAGTTGGGAACTACTCTGGACAGAGTCTAAATTACCATATTAAATAGTACTTACGGCCTATATTACGAATCTAGATAGGGCCACAGAGAACACAGAGCAAATAAAGGTCTCTAAACTCTCCGTGAACTCTTTGGCGAATTTTAAGAGAGACGGCCGTTCAGAGGTAGAATAGACCGCAAACACAACACCATTTCCCCGGAAACATCTCAACGGCTTGGTGATGTGGCAATCAGTTTCCGGGGAAACAAAAGGATTCGTATGGAAATTTTAGGCGGCCCCCTTTTTAGCGTAGCCGGAGCTGGTGAATCGCACGGCCCCGGCATCAGTACCATCGTTTTTGGCTGTCCGCCTGGCCTCTGGCTCAGTCGCAGCCAGATTCAGGCGTATCTGGACCGGCGGCGGCCCGGCAGCAGCCGACACGGCACGCCGCGCAACGAAAAAGACAAGGTGCTGCTGCTGGCTGGCCTCTACCAGGACGATCATGACGCCCTCGCCGCTGGCCCAGCCATCGAAGCCACTGTAGAGGGCAATACGTTTGCCACCACTGCCTACGAAACCGGCTTCACCACCGGCGAACCGATTAGTGCGCTGGTGCTTTCGGCCTCATCCAAATCGCGCCACTACGACCAGTTTGCCGGGCCAACTGGGGCAGTTCGTCCCGGCCACACCGATTTGGTGAAATACCACAAAGCCAAAGGACATGTGGATATTCGCGGCGGCGGCCGTTCCAGCTACCGCAGCACCATTTCCGACGTGATTGGTGGCTCGATTGCCCGTATTTTTCTACAAGAAACGTTTGGCACAGTGATTTTGTCCTCCATTAGCCAGGTGGGGTCATTGCAAAGCCAACACAGCCTGAGTAATCATTTCACCCAATTGCTGCGCGATGACGGCGTAATCTCTGCTGAGCAAATAACGCAGGTGCAGGCACAGTTGGCCAGCGCCGAAATTCACAGCCTGGACGCTAAGTTTGCCACCGCAGCGGGCAAACTGATCAAACAAACCCGCATCGACGGCGATTCGATTGGCGCAGCGGTGGAGGTGGTGGCGGTGAACGTACCCGCCCTGGCAGGCGACCCACTTTACAACAGCCTGAAGCTGCGACTGATGGGCAGCTTGGGCGGGCTGCACGCGGCCCAATCGTGCGAAATTGGGGATGGATTTCAGGTGGTGGCCCGGAAAGGCAGCGAAAACAACGATCCGATTCGGCGCAGCGGCTACCAGGGCAATTCGCACGGCGGGCTGATTGGCGGCGTGACGACGGGAATGCCGCTGGTATGCCGCGTTGGATTTAAACCCACGTCCACTATCGTTAAGCCACAGCAGTCGGTGCAAAAAAACCTGGAAGAGATCGATTTTCAGCTGGAGAAAGGGCGACACGACCCGTGCGTGGGCGTGCGGGCAGGCGTAACGCTGGAATCCCGCCTGGCCATCGAGCTGATGAATGCCGTTTTGATGCACCAGGCGCGCTCGGTGGATCCAGACCAGTTTAAATTATTTTGAGTAGCCGCAGTTCTTACTGCGCCATTCTTTCGCGGCAAGAAACCGCGACTACGAATTAAAGCCAAAGGTTGCGCAAAAATTGGGCTTGTTTGCGCAGCTGGAACGGCCCGCCACCTTCATGGTTGTTGTAATTGTAAACAGCTATCTCTTTATCCCCTGAGTAATGATTATAGGCCGCGTACACGGTGCTGGGCGGGCAAATGTTGTCCATCAGCCCCACGGAAAAGAGCGCCTTCGCTTTGGCTCGGGCGGCAAAGTTCACGCCATCAAAGTAAGAAAGGGTGTGGAACACAGTTTCGACCTGGTCACGGTGGGTGGCGCAATAGCGGGCAATTTCGTTGTAGGGGTCTGTCTCAATAAGTTCAGTGGCGCGCCGGTAATGACAAAGAAAGGGTACATCGGGCATGGCAACGGGTACGGCCGTATCCAACCCGGCCACCGCCAACGTAATCCCCCCACCCTGGCTGCCACCGGTGATGGCGATTCGGTCGGGAATCACAGCTGGCTGCCGCCGCATTAAAGTCAAGGCCCGCACCGCATCGACAAATACCCGGCGATAATAATAAGTATACGGATCAAGAATCCCCTGCGTCATAAAACCGGGCACATGCGAGCCAGTGCCTTGTGGCGCAATATCCACCGTGGTCCCTGGCCGACCGTGTGCCCATCCCTGGCCGCGCGTATCCATAACAAAATAAGCAAAACCGAGGCTGGGCCAGGCGAGCAAATCCAGCAAGAAGCCACGCCCGCCACTATAACCCAAATATTGCACCACGCAGGGTAGTGGTTCAGCTCGCTGGCGGGGCAGAAGAAACCACCCTTTTACCGGCTGGCCACCAAATCCAGCAAAGGTTACATCGTAAGCATCTATTGTTTTTAACCCTTCATCCACAAGGTCGAACTTGGCATTCATGGGCAATTCGGCCGTTTCAGCCAGGGTCTGCTGCCAAAACGTGTCAAAATCATCAGGTTCTTCACGGGGCGGTAAATAGCGTTGTAATTCGTTGAGGGGCAGGTCAATAAAAGGCATTGGGTTTCTCCATTTGTGAAATCTGTTTGTTAACGATAGCGGGTACGGCCGTTTCTGGCTACAATTTTACCAGAACGGTTGAGTAAAAAGTGAAAAGTGAGAAGTGAGAAGTGAAAGGTAGACAAGTTGCGCAATTACCAATTGGTCAAAGGGGAGAAGCGTGAAAGCAGTCATTTTTGACTTGGGCAACGTGCTGGTGAATTATGATGGAAAAGCAACCTTCACCGCAGTGAGTGAGCTGGCTGGGGTTTCCCTGGAAAAACTTTTCGCCCATTACCAATCCGTTGACCACACCTTTGGCACAGGCCAGCTCAGCGGGCGTGGCTACTACAATCTGCTCGACCAAACGTTTGGGCTGCAAGCCAGCTATGACAGCTTTGTGGCTGCCCTATGCCGTTACCAGGAGCGCAATGAAGCGGCTTTTGCTTTTGCCCGCGAGCTGCAAGCGCAGGCTGATGTTGTTGTGGGCATCATCAGTAACACGAATGAGGTACATGCTAACTGGCTGCACGCCAACTTGCCAGAGCTTAAGCAATTTAGCAGTGTCATCTTGAGTAATGAAGTCGGCCTGCTAAAACCGGACCCGGCCATTTTTAAGCTGGCACTCAATCAGCTGGGTGTTTCGCCAGAGCAAGCGCTTTTTGTGGATGATGTGGCGGAGAATGTTGTGGGGGGAACGGCCGTTGGCCTTGCCAGTTACCTACACCAAAATTGGTCACTCACTCATCCCTTCATCAAAAATTGGTTGCAACAGTAGCTCTTTTGCCCCTTTTTCTAAGAAAAGTCAGAAAATCTCCCCAAATTGTAACCTGATTATCGTAATTTTGTTTTATTTCCCTGCACCCACAGGAGAAAAATCGGGTACAATGTGAGGTACAACGCACCTACAAACTACCTACAAATAAACTATCAAGCGTCACAATCGTCATTGCGTAGTTCCTATGTCCAATAAAAATGAGTTGAGTTTGCTCCCATTTCGCAGCCTGTGCGACAGGTGTCACCGGGAAAGCGAACGTTTTTTTGCCCAAAAAGACCATGACCCCCGTTTCTGTTATGAACTGTTTCGGCGGGCATTTGTGCATGGCAATGATTTTGCTTGGGCCTGTTTATACGAACAGTATCACAAGCTGGTCATCTCCTGGGTAACACGCCACGCCCTTTATTCTGGGCTAGGTGAAGAAGCGGATTATTTTATGAACCGGGCTTTTGAAAAAATGTGGCAAGGGATTCCCGCAGAAAATTTCAGCAAATTCCCTGATCTCAAATCGCTGCTGCGTTATTTGCAAATGTGTACCAATGCCGTCATGGTCGATTTTGCCCGCTGGAAAGAGCAGGCCCATTTGTGGGATCGCGCCAATCGCTCTGACAATGGCGATGAAGAAATCGATCCATTCGCTACCATCATGGACGCCGATATGCGACCCGAACGGACGGTAGCTCGGCAAGAAATGCAGGAGATTTTGTGGCAAAAGCTAAACTCTTTGTGCAACAATGAAAAAGAACATCTGGCAATCCACGGTTATTTTGTGCTTGATTTGAAACCGCGTGAAATCTATGATCTTTATTCTGAAGCGTTTTCTGATGTTCGAGATGTGTCTCGGACCA
>JBNKLQ010000095.1:0-19911 GCA_050292445.1 Promineifilaceae bacterium (SeqCode)
GTAAATCCTGAAATAGCCAGGATAATTATCCCAAGAATAAAAATAATGATTCCAAAAATGGTGTCTAACTTCAGAGAAGGTGAGTCAGAGCCGTTCATGTTTTGTGGATTCATTTGATACACTCCTATGGATGTTGTGCACGCCACCGGAAAATATTATGTCAGTCTAATGCATCGCCGCTCAACGAATAAGTGTGATTTATCAGAAACCTGCGTTTCTTTTTTAACCAATTTCAGTCAAGCAAAAACCCTCATTATTTCACACGACATTGTGGTTTTGGTGCTGATTGACTGACAAATCTTATTTAACATAAAGAAGGTGCTCCTCTTTTTGAGATAAACTTGTGATTGACCAAAAACACAAACTCAAAAAAAGGAAGCACCATGAGTAATCATAACACGCTCTTTACCAATATCATGACATTTATCTGCGATGGTCAACTCAAGTTTCATGACCTGCGTATTGCCCAGACCTTCATCTGGGCCGTTGTGGGCGTCATCCAGAGTGAACAGCCTCACTTTAGCCACTGGCTGCCCTTTCGCAATGGGACGCCCAAAGCGGCCAGCAAAGCGCGGCAGTTCTCGCGCTGGATACACAATGAAAAGATACGCCCGATGCACATTTACCAGCGGTTTATCAAACACCTGTTGCAAGATTGGTGTGGCCACACAGCCTACCTGGCTCTGGACACCACGCAACTGTGGCAGCGGTTTGTCATTGTGCGTCTGGCTCTGGTCTACTGTGGTCGGGCCATTCCGCTAGGCTGGGTTGTTTGTGCCGGGGGCAGCGCCACGGTTGCGGTGGCTTGCTACCAACGGATGCTGGCTCAAGTGGCGGCTCAGATACCCACGACAACCAAAGTGATTTTGCTGGCCGACAGAGGCTTTGGCCACATTGAGTTACTGAAAGTGGCGACTCAGCTGGGTTGGCATTTCCGCATTCGTCTCAAGAGTGACACCTGGGTTTACCTGGCGAATGGCCAGCGCAGTCAGATACGGACGCTGATGCCACCGGTAGGCAAAGGGCGCTGTTATGCTCATGTTTGGTTGACCAAACAGAAGTATGGACCGCTCCACCTGGCCATCGCCCATGTCATTACGCCCAATGGCACCGAGAAGTGGGCAATTGTCAGCGATGAACCGGTTGGCCGCCACACCTTTGATGAGTATGGGCTGCGCTTTAACATTGAAGAAAACTTTCTGGACGACAAATCGGCTGGCTTCAATCTGGAAGATAGTCGCTTGCAGGATTCAATGGCCATTTCTCGGTTGTGTCTCATATTGGCCACAGCTACAGTCTACCTAGTTTCCACAGGCATCGCGGTCGCTACACTCGGGTTTCGCCCACTGGTGGACACCCATTGGCGACGGGGCTTGAGCTATTTGCAAATCGGCTGGCGCTGGTGCAAACATGCGATAGCCAACCGCAAATGGCTGCAATCTTTTCTCTGGTTGCCGCCCAATCCAGACCCAGAACCGGCCATTGCCTCATGGAAACAGTTTTGCAGACCGATGTTTGAGCTGCACTCTCTGGAGTGGTTATGATATTGTCAAGGTGCTTATTTGTTAATTCTGTCAGTCAATCAGCCTATTGTCATTAAGTAGGAATCTATGCGCTGGGGCTGATTCTCAGTCCCGAAAAGCTATTAGAGAATATTGGAAATAAGGAATCTCACGCAAAGTCGCGAAGATGAAAAGGAGAAAAACCTTAGCGTCTTGGCGTCTTTGCGTGACATAATGTTAATTCTGATATTGACTAATCTGTGGATCAAGTCTTATTTTCGCCGCTCTTGAAATGGGGACCAGGAAAATTCCTCTGAATTGAATGACAGGGTGGCAATCGAATGATCGCTGGCATGAAAAGCTACCGAAATTGTGACTGGCTCCTCCTGCTCAAATTTAGCCTGGTAATCCACTACGTAAAATTCATCTGCTTTGGTTACGCGATCAACTTGGCGGGAAAGATAGTTGCCGAGCTGGGTGTCTAACTCCTGTTTCCAGGCCGCGAAATCAGAGGCGGGCATTTCCTCATACATGTCGGAATCAAAGTCGCGGGAAATTACCGCGTAGTCGTTGGCTGTCAATCCCGCAAACAGGTTGTCTGCAGCGGGTTCACTGAATTCAAGCACGGCGGCTTTTTCGGTGCCGGTAAGTGTCCTTTCACACGCGGTGAGCCAGACGCAGATGCTCAGGAATAGGAGGACTAAAGAGTATCTGGCGAACTTTTTCATGAGGCATGTTCCTTCGAACCCTATGGTTCCGGCGATGGACCGGCGTCTGGGGGGATGGGCGTGCCGCTGGGCAGGCGGCGCAGCTCGCCGCAGCTCACGAACTTCACATCTTCCCAGACAAAGCCTTCGGCTTCAAATGTGGGAATATCTTTGATCCACCGTTTTTGGCCATCTTCCAGGGCATAAATGTGTGAGCTGGATTGGCATTTGAGCAAAACGTAGAGTGGACGGCCGTTTTCAAACTGGTCCAAAAAGGCATCCTCCACCACATTAACCTGTTCCCAGTGGTAGCCAAAATATTCAAATGCGTCCAGAGACGTAATCCACCGCTTCTGGTTATTTTCCAACACGTATATCTTGTCGCCGCTGCCCTTTAACACCAGGCCGTCGCGAATTACCAGCGATTGGGCATCGGGCATGGCGCGGGCCAGGCTAAGCCCTGAGCGGTTGAAAGGGATGTTGATCAGGATGATGAGCACGCCCACTGCTACGGCCAGGCGGCGCAGCATCTGGTCTAGCTGAATGGATGGCAGTGGTTCTGGCGGTGCTGGCTCTTTGTAGAAAGTGGGTTCCCATTCTTCCTCGGCTTCAGCCTCACTTGCCAACGCCTCGGCTGGAATTGGTGGCTCTTCCCCTTCAGGCTCTTCTTCTAGTGCTGAAGTTTCTACTGGCAGTTCTGCCTGGGGGGGGATGAGGTCGTTGTTTGGTGGCGCTGGTGTTTCGCTTATTGGCTCGTCTGCCTGCTGGCGCACCGATTGGCGCGCTTGCAAGGCGTCTAGCAGTAAGTCAAGAATCTGGTCAGTTGTAGAACGATTTTCATTGGTCATGGTTGCCTCTACTGTACGATGAAGAAGCCAAAGATTTCGCCCAGGCTGGCCAGAATGTTGGTGTAAAAGTTGCCGCCCAACTGGCGAAATAGTTCAAATGGAATACTGGGTGCGCCGATAAACGGCCGTATTGTCCAGGCCAGTTGACTGCCCACAAAGGCATACAGCAGCATCCATAACCGCAGCACATTGCGACGGGCGCTGTCACCTTCAGCATCTGCAGCCACAATCTGCATCCCCTGGCTCAGGAAAACCACGCCCATCACCCCCGAGATGGCAAAGATGCCTACGTTGAGCAGCTTAAAGAATTGGTACTGGCTGGTGGTAAGCAGGAAGAAAAGGATGATGGGGGCAAAGGAGAGAAGGAGAACGGCCGTTACCGTAATCGCTGTCAAAATTAAGGCTATGTTCTGAGTCAGGCTTTGGGTGGAGCCAAATAACACGTTAAAAAAGTAGAGCGTGGGGGCGCAAATAAACAGCGTGGCCAGAAAAAGGATAGGCAGCTTGGCCGCTGAGCTGAGCGCCTGCCACAGGCTGTGGGTAGAACCCATTACCGCGCCATAAAGCGCCATGAATACCAGGCTGGAAATGACCATGGCCCGCATTTTTTCGCCGAGCCGCACGCCATCCCGAATTTCTTGAAAGAAGAGAATGCGATTCCGTAAGATTGTTTCGACAACGCCTAAATCGCGCATGTAATACCTCCGAGATGTACTTTATGAATTGCTTTTTCCTGGAAACGTTCAGTAGGATGAATGGCCTAACAGACAGTTTCCAGGGAAATGTATTTACCAGCTTGCCGCTGCTGGAATGAGGATAAATATAAGCGTCACGATCCAGAAGAAGCCCCAATTCACCAACACGTAACGCCAGCGGTGAAACTGCAAGACAGGGATGAGCAGTAAGGCCAGGGCTACAATCCAGAAGGCGGGTTGTGCCAAAATGCTTTGCCAGCCAACTATCGTTCCTGCCGGGGTAAACACGGTCCAGCGTAGCACCAGCGCTGCCAGAACGGGAATCAGGCAGGCCAGAATCGCTTCGGCTGACTCCCATTCGGTGTGGACCTGCTGCAACGCTTTGCCTACTTCCGCGCCGCCAAAGCGGCGAGTGATGTTATGCATGGCGGTTTGGGGATCTTCGTTGTGGGCAACGGCCGTTTCCCAGGCATCTTCTAGATGATCACGCAGCTCGGTCAACAACTCCTGCTTTGTTTCCTGGCTTAGGGTTAGTTCTGCTTCAATGGTCGCCAACAACCGGTTGATGGTGTTATCTGGCTCGTTCATATGTTGCTGATGATCTCCTGGAGCTTGTGCATGAACAATTGCCATTCGTTGGACTGCTCCTCAAGCCGTTCCCGTCCAGCGGCGGTAATGGAATAATATTTGCGCCGCCGTTCGTTTTCTGTTTTTTGCCACTTACTGGAGAGCAATCCTTCTTTCTGTAAGCGGTGCAGGGTGGGGTAGAGCAGCCCTTCCTTCATTTCAAAGTAGCCATCGCTTTTCCGGCTCATTTCCTGGCTGATTTCATAGCCATACATCGGCCGTTCCTGAAGTAAGGTGAGCAACACGAGTTCTGTGCTGCCTTTGCGTATCTGATTGCGTAAACTCATCGATTTATCCTTGATACCTAACTTACTAATGTATGGAAAAATACAGGAAAATGATGAATGTGTCAATAGGGAGGATACGGCCGTAGGGATTTAATTGGTTAAACGGCGTTGTTAGCAATCAACAGTTCAATATTCTTTCCGCCAGGCTTTGTGGACGTCTCCAGTCCACATTTGTAAGAGATCTTGTAAGCCACCTCCCTTAACCTTCCTGTGAAGAAAATCACATAGCCATTTTGCCCTGGGCAAAACAGTATATTTTCTTAAAGTAAACACCCCATTCAACAGACTCCATAGTTTATTAATTTTATATGGCATTTGCCTGCCAGCTGTCTCTGCCCCGGGCAAGAGTTCAGCATTATGCGCTTTAGGAGGTCACAACTATGCGTATTGCAATGATTGGTAATGGTCTTGTTTCAAATATGGCGGCTCTCTATTTTAGAAAGCAGCTCCCAGAATCGGTTGAAATTGTTCTTATTGGCCCCGATGATCGGGGTGGTCTCCCACTTGTTGGGGAATCAATTATCGAAATCACAGCGAATTTTTTGGAAACGCAATTAGGTCTTGAAGATTATTTGCGCGAACACCATGTGCCCAAACATGCCCTAACTTATTATTTCAAACTCGATCCAGATAACCCAGAGGACAGAACTTATTCCGTACACAGCACAGAAAGTTTGCCCAATCCAGATGGTTACGAAGGGTCTCCGGGGTCCTGGCAGTTAAACCGGGAACATTTTGATGATCATCTGAGAGAAGTGGTTGCCAAAGAAAGCGGCATTGACCGGATAAAAGGTCTTGTCAAAGATATTCAGATCGATGGTGAGGGAGGCCACACTTTAGAAATTAAAGAAGAAGACGGCAGCAGCCGTACGCTTGAAGCCAATTGGGTGATTGATGCTTCCGGTCGTAATCGACTCCTGGGCAAAAAATTAGGCCTGACAATCAAACCAGAAGGGCAACGGGATTGTTTTTGGTTCCGGATTGCTGATTTCGACCGTTCCTTGCTTAGAAATTTGAATGCCCTGGGGCCTGAGTATGAGCATTATGACCGCTACTACACAACCCATCATTTTATGGGTCATGGCAACTGGATTTGGATGATTCCCCTGAAGGCAGAAGACGGCGGGGAACTGATGAGTATCGGTTTTGTGTCACATCCCGATCATTATGAACATGACGTCCGCTCAATCGACAGTTTCTTGGAGCAGGTCAGTAAAGTTCATCCGGTTGTGACTGACCTGGTAAAAAGCGGCCGAGTTGTGGATACAAACCTGCTGCGTCGCTACCATTATGTGACAAATCCAACTTATTCACCGGATCGGTGGGGTATTATTGGTGATGCTTCTTTTGCCCCGGACCCGCTTTTTAGTAATGGGCTGGCTTTTGTTACCTTGCAAATTGAGCAGCTGGGTGCGCTGATCGCCCGAGATTATGAAGGGAACCATTCGCCAGAATTTGTGGAAAAATTAGCAACTTACTTTATGGGACCAGTGCTTTCCTCGCAGACAACCATCTCTAACTGGTATTCGACGATGGATGATGCCTATCTCTCCTCTATCAGAATTAATTGGATCGAGACTGTATATTTCTATCTATTCTTGCCCCTCGTGGCCAATCGCTGCCATTTCGACCCAAAAAGGTTGAGATTGTGGAAAGCCATGCAAGTAAGAGGCGAGAATCCTTTTGATATTCCACAGGAATTGATTGAGGCCAGAAAACGTGTGGCTAAACCAACCCCCGACCACTTTGTTTACAAGGGGGATGAAAAGCTGAATCCTAAAGCCCGAACCCTGTGGTCAGATATCGATGAGGTATACGAGCAGCTTGAAGCTGGCTCTAAGGTGCTTGCTGGATATACAAAAGAATTGTTGTCCCGGATCGATAAATTAGAAGGTGAAGGCGAGTTGATGATGCCGTAACTGACCAGATATGCGAGGTTTTCAATTCATGAAAAGATTGAAAACCTCGCATATTTCAAATTGTTCTAAACACCTTCGCAACTACTCTCCCTTTTTCACCCTCATATTTATAAGGTACTTACCGGATCAATATCCACCATCCACTTCGGTGGAATGGGGAAGTCGGCCAGCAGTCGGTTTGGGTCTGGGGAGCGCACAATGATTTGCCAACGGAAACGGCCGTCCACCCGGTTAAAAAATGGCGGCACAGGTCCTAAAATCTCCGACGCCGCCAGTGCCTTCTCCCGAATGTGCAGCCGCAGCCCCTTGGCTAACGCCTCCGCCTCCCGCTTACCTCGTTCATCAATTGGATCGATTAGCAGCAGCCGCGCCATGCGCCGGAACGGCGGCAGGCTGTGCTGGGTGCGGAACCGTATTTCGTCGATGTAAAACGAAGCAAAATCATGCTCGGCGGCGGCCTGGATGGCATAATGCTCCGGTTTGTACGTCTGGATGATGACCCGTCCGCCCAACAAGCCGCGCCCGGCGCGCCCCGCTACCTGGGCCAATACCTGGAAGGCACGCTCCCCCGTACGGTAATCCGGCAGCCCCAGCGACACATCGGCCGAAATGACGCCCACCAGCGTCACTAATGGCAAATCTAGCCCTTTGGCAATCATTTGCGTGCCGACCAAAATGTCCGCTTCCTGGTTGATGAAGCTGGCCAGTAATGTTTCGTGCGTGTTGCGCCCGGCGGTGGTGTCGCGGTCCCAGCGAGTGATGCGTGCTTCCGGCCAGCGCTGTTGTACACGGTCCGCCACCTCTTCTGTACCCAGGCCGAAAAATTTGATGCGCTTTGATTGGCAGACGGGGCATTCTGTTTGGTGCGGCTCGCGACGGCCGCAATGGTGACACACCAACTGCATACTGTGACGGTGATATGTGAGTGGCATGTCGCAGCGGGGGCAGGTGGCCACGTAACCGCAGTCGCGGCAAATGACAAATGTTGCCGAGCCGCGCCGGTTGAGGAACAAAATCGCTTGCTCGCTACGCTCTAATGTTTCTGTAATGGCCTTTTCCAGCGCTCGGCTAAAAATGGAACGGTTGCCTGCGCGCAGCTCTTGCCGTAAATCGACAATTTGGATGGGGGGCAGGGGGATGGTGAGGGCGTCGTCGGGGTCTTCACCGTCATGCTGATAGTGATTTTGCAGCTTCAGACGCTCCGCCTGGCTTTCTAAGCGCTGGCGATGGCCCATGACCCGTTTTTGCAGCTCCAGGAGTTGGAAACGGCCGCTCTGCGCACGATGATAAGTCACAATATCTGGCGTGGCGCTGCCCATGATCACCGTTGCCCCAATGATTTGGGCCAGGGCAATAGCCGCGTCACGGGTGTGGTAATAAGGCGGCGGCACGGGTGGCGTTTGTTTGTAGCTGGGATCATGTTCCTCATCCACCACAATGACGCCCAGATTGGGCAGCGGCGTAAACAAGGCGCTGCGCGGCCCCACCACAATATCAAACAGCCCCTGGCGGGCGCGCCGCCAAGTGTCGTACCGCTCGCCGTCGGTGAGGCGACTGTGCAGGATGGCCACACGCCCCGGAAAACGGGCGGCAAAGCGGCGCACTGTTTGTGGCGTCAGGGCAATTTCTGGCACCAGAACAATCGCTTGCTGCCCCTCGTTTAACGCATACTCGATGGCCCGCATGTAAATTTCTGTCTTGCCGCTGCCGGTGACGCCATGCAGCAAAATGGGCGTGGGGGCAGCAACGGTAAATTCATCCCCCTCCTCCATCGCCTCTTCTGCTTTGAGGACGGCCATTTTGATGCGGCCCCAGACTCGTGCTTGATCAGCAGTGAGCAGGGGCGGCTGGGCGGGGACAAAGTCTCGGTCGGCCAGTGGATCGCGCCACACTTCTTCGGAGCCAAAGCGGATGAGGTCCAGCTTGGCCAGCTTGCGCAGATGGGTGATAGTGGCTTTGGTCTGGGCGTAAATATCGCTAAGGCTGACGGGTTGGGCAGCATGAGCCAGTAAGGTGAGTACGTCCTGGTAGGTGGTAGCCTGGCGCAGCTGCAAAATGTGGCTGAGCACTTGTTTGGGTGGAATGGCGAGGCTCAGGGTGGCGGGCTCGTTGAGGTGTTCCAGATAGCCTTCGGCTTCTAAATTGTGAATTGTGAATTGTGAATTTTTAATTGTTAAGTTTGCTTCTGGGCTAGGTAGTTGGGTGAACCAGTCAGCTAGCTCGGGGGGCGGTTGTTTGCCAGTGGGCAAGATGGTGGTTTGGGCGGGGGTACGGCTGATACGGCCGTCCTGTTCCAACTGTTTTAAATGATGTTTTGCAGCTCCCGTGGCGTCCAGTACGGCCGTTTCCTCCGGCAGCGGATCGTCACTGTTGAGCAAATAAAGCAGCACGTCAGCTTGCTTGTTGGCGCGGCCTAGCTGGGGCACGACAGCCTGCACGCGCTTGTCGCTGGCGATCAGTTCGGCGGTGCGGATTTTCTTGGGCCGGATGCGCGGTGGATCGAGCACGGTGGCTTTGCGCAGGATTTTTCGTTTACTGAGTTGGTTTACGGCCGTTTTCCAATCAACCTTTTTCTTATCGCCGGATTTTTTTAGGGCACGTTGCAGCTGCCTGCCGCGCAGGTCGCCACGCTCTTTGAGAATGTCGATGATTTGTTTTTGCAGGTCGGTAAGACGGCCGTTGCCGTCCCAATACGGGTTGATGTCCACGGTGACGTCGGCCCAGCGGGTGAGGCCCGGCGGCAGCATGAGGCGCAGGCAGGCGTTGAGGGGGGCCAGGTAGGTTTGGCTGAGCCACTGCGCCAGTTCAATTTGCCACCAGAAGACCACTGGCTTTTCATCGATCAGGGCAATGATTGGCTTGGTATCCTCAATGGGAGCCGTATCGTCAAAGCGCAGGATGATGCCCTGGGCCAGGCGGCGGCCAAAGTCCACCTCCACCAGGTGGCCCACGCGCAGTTTGGGGCGTAAATCGGTGGGGACGTCGTAATGGAAAGTGCCTTCTAACGGCGCTTCAACGTTGATGACCAGTTCAGCAAACATCTGTTCTAGCGTATTGCGCTTTGGGCTTTTGGTCAAGGGGAGAAATTCGAGAGCGCGGTTCGGATTTCATCACGAATAGGACGAATCAACGAATAGCACGAATTTTTTTGGATATAAGCGTTTCATTCATCGATTTGGATCATTTTTGATTCGTTTTTGAGGAAATGCTCATTCGTTGGATAAGCTGAATCCGTGTATTATTGGGGCGAAAATTGGTGAAAAAGAGTACAGAAAAAGTTATGGCATCTACACAAACTTATCCAAAAATTTTACATGCAGATCAGGAACATGCGGGTCTGCGAACGGCCGTATTCATCCTGCTTTTTGTTACCCTGGTCGCAGCCTTTTTTGGCATCCGTGCTTTGCTAACTGCTCTGAGCGATTCTGGTACACCGGATTATGCATTTGTCGCTTCTTGTGGGGGTGCGCTGCCGCTGGCTTTGGGGCTGGTTTGGCTTGCCGAAAAAATGCTGAAGCAGCGCTGGCCCAGCGGTCGCGCCATTGTGCTAACCCCTGATGGCGTTCAGGCAAAAGCGGCAGACGCTACGCCGGTTGAGTTAAGCCAGAAAAATGAGGTGGAGTCAATTGCTTGGCATTTTGATATGCGTGGTTGGCAAAGAGGGGGGCGTGAGCGGCGCGTGCCGCGTACCTGGCTTTGTTTGGCTGTTGAGCTAAAAGTACGAAAGAAACGGATTACTGTATACACATACCTGCCGCCGCGTCAGGCACAATTATGGCTCGATGTGAACAACGGCCGTATTCAGTTCCACAAAATCTCCCCAAAAGATGTCTATGACAACTCGATTCGAGCGCGTATGAGTGGTCCTAGCCGCCCAGAGATTCCTGCGGCCGTTCTTGCCGGGGCAGATGGCAATTATTGGCTGGCAGAACGCCGCCGCTGGACAGAGGGGTTTGAACTGTCGCCTAAACAGTTCGAGCAATTTTTGGACCACATTCAAACAACACTGAAATAGTGAATTGTTCGCAATTAATCTGGAGGATTTCCCACGATGTTTGATTTTATAACCGAAGAACACAAGATGATTCAGCAGGAAGCGCGCCGCTTTGCCCAAAATGAAGTGGCCCCAATTGCCGAACACCATGACCAAACGGCCGAATTTCCTATCAACACCGTGCGCAAGATGGGCGAATTAGGCTTTATGGGCATTGAAGTGCCAGAAGAATATGGCGGTATTGGCATGGATACGCTGGCCTATTCCCTGGCGCTCACCGAAATTTGCAAGGCAGATGCCAGCCACGGTACGGTGATGTCGGTGAACAATTCGCTGTATTGCCACGGCATCCTCAAGTTTGGCACGGAAGAACAGATTCAAAAGTATGTGGTGCCCGTTGCCAGCGGCCAGAAAATTGGTGCTTACAGCCTCACGGAACCGATGTCTGGTAGCGATGCGGGAACGATGCGCAGCCGGGCGGTGTTGAATGATGCCGGAACACATTATATGATAAACGGCCGTAAATCCTGGGTCACCTCTGCGCCATTTGCCGACTACATTGTGCTGTTCACCATGACCCAGCCCGAACTAAAACACAAAGGGGTGACCGCTTTTCTCATCGAAACGGACCATGCGGGCTTTGAGCGCGGTAAAACAGAACCCAAGCTGGGCATCCGCGCCAGCGCTACCAGCGAGATCATTTTCGACAATTACGAATGTCCGGTAGAAAATCGGCTCGGTCAAGAAGGCGAAGGGTTTAAAATAGCGATGACTGTGTTAGATGCCGGACGCATCGGCATTGCCTCACAGGCGTTGGGTATTGCTGAAGCGGCGCTGGAAGCCAGCGTGAAATATGCTCAGGAGCGCGAAGCGTTTGGCCAAAAAATTGGCCAGTTCCAAATGATCCAGCAAAAATTGGCCGACATGAAGTGTCGTGTTGATGCCAGCCGTTTGCTCATTTACCAGGCTTGCCTGGCCAAGAGTGCCGCCAAAAAGAGTGGCGGACGGTATTCCATGGAAGCCAGCATGGCCAAGCTGTACGCCAGCGAGACGGCGATGTACGTCACCACCGAAGCGATTCAAATTCATGGAGGCATGGGGTACAGCAAGGAGATGCCACTGGAAAGGTATTTCCGTGACGCCAAAATCACGGAAATCTACGAAGGCACCAGCGAAATTCAGCGGATGGTCATTGCCCGCAGCTTGACGGGTTTGCGCTAATCACTTTACAGAATCGAGGTTAATGATGTCTAAACCTTCATTGGGATACAAAATATTTCTTATTTTAATGCTTGTATTGCTTGTTTTGCCTATTATGTTGCAGCTTTTTCGTTAGGTAGCCATCTGTTTGTGTAGCCGCGATTTCTTATCGCGCATTTGTTGCGCAGTAAGAAACTGCGGCTACGAGCAGCGATCCATATTTGCTTGTGCTTAGGCCAAACCTATCAAAACATTGATAATTACCCCACGCAGTAAATCCAATCCGATCAAAACGATGATTGGCGTGAAGTCCAGGCCGCCCATAGAAGGGAGAATGTTGCGTATGGGTTGCATGATAGGTTCTGTTGCCTGATAGATAAAGCGTAAAATGGGGCCCCAGGTGGGGTGATACGGATCCACCCGAATCCAGGAAAAAATAACGCGGGCAAAGATCAAAATAGTATAAGCGCGAAAAATAATGTTGATGGCGTTTGCTAGGGCAATGATCATACAAAAATCCTTGTTGTTGAGACCTTTCGGGTCATGAAGTTAATGTGTGTGGCGCTCTCCAAAGATGGCGCGGCCAACGCGCACATGGGTGGCGCCTTCGGTGATGGCCAGTTGGTAATCGTCGGTCATGCCCATAGAAAGGGCTAACGGCCGTTCCAACCCCATCTCCTCTTGCAGCCATTCCGCCAGCAGGTGGGTGCGCTTAAAAACGGTGCGAATGAAGTCTGGGTCTGCTTCCCATGGGGCCATTGTCATCAGCCCTTTGAGGGATAAACCTGGCAGCTTCGCCACCGTTTGCCCAAAAGTACGGATTTCTTCGCGTTGTGTCGCACTATTTTCCCAATCCGTGGCGTTTACTCCTGATTTACTCATCTCGCCCGAGATGTTGAGTTCGAGGAAGGTGGGAAGATGACGGCCGTTTTCCGCCAGTTGTTTCGAGAGCCGATTGGCAATCTTCCGACGATCCAGTGCATGAAATACATCGGCATAGTCGGCCACCAGGTTGGTTTTGCGGCTTTGCAACGTGCCGATGAAGTGCCAAACGATGTCACTGTCGGGGCCTAGAGTTGCTTCCACAACAGGCCGTTTTTCTGCCAGCTCTTCAGCGCGGTTTTCACCAAAGTAGCGCATTCCGGCAGCATACGCTTCCAGGATGGTTTCCACTGGCCACGTTTTGGTTACGGCCACCAGGGTGATGTCGTCGGGGTTGCGCTTGGCTTGTTGGGCGGCTTGTTCGATTTGTTGCAAAACTTCGTGATAGCGGGATTCGAGTGTGCTCATGAGCAGATTATAGCAGGGGAACTGGCATTTTGCTTACCGCGGAGGACGCGGAGAACACAGAGGTTTGCATGATTTTCTCTGCGTCCTCCGTGCTCTCTGCGGTAATTTACCCCGTGTAGCTAATCTTAAAAATGATCCCCGTCGCCCAGTCCGCCACGTAGAGGCTGCCGTCCGGGCCGGTGACCACGTCGATGGGGGCAGCAAAGCCGGTGGCAAAATTCACCGGTGCCGAGGAACCGCCTGCGCCAATGTGCATGATTTTTTGCGCGCCAGGGAAGGCGCTCCACAGGGCCACAAAAATGGCGTTGTTGTAGCCAGGGAACTGGCTGCCGTTGTAGGCCGTCACGCCAGTGGGGGAAGAACTGGGCGTAAACTGCACCAGTGGCGGAATAACAGTGACGCCTTCGGGTGGGCTAAAGCAAACGTCGCAGTCGTAGTATGGATAGCCATGTAATCCACCAGGCACCACCCGGTGCAGCCGTTCCGGTGGATCGAAGTCGGGCGTGTTGTCGGTGGCCCAGAGTTGGCCAAAGCCATCCCAGGCGATGTCGTAAGGATTGCGAAAGCCGGTGGCGTAAACAGAGACTTCCCCAGTGTCCGGGTTGAAGCGCAAAATAGAGGCTTCATAGGGATGCATTTCATCCAGCTGCCCGGCATTGGGCCCATCCAGAATTTCGCCATGATCGGCTCGTCCGCCAACGCCAACATATCCGAAACCATCGGGACCAAAGGCAATGCCGTTGGCCGAATGGAAGTAGGTGTAACAGCAAGGCAAACCGCCAATCAGCTGGCCACGATTCACGATGGAAACCTGGGCCTCGCCACCGACATTTTCGTCCCGCACCCGGCTAGAAACGTAGAGCTGGTTGGTGCCGGGGCGGAAGGCAATGCCGGTGGGCGTTTGGAAACCGCCAACGTAGGGGCTCGCATTGCCCGAACTATCCATCTTGAAGATGGTACCGGCCATGACGGCAATGTAAAGCTGCCCATCCGCCGGGCTAAAGGCGATGCTGGTGGGCTGGCCTTCGACACGGCCGTAATAAGTCACCGCAAAACCAGGAGGCACATTTATTCGATTTTCCCAGCCAGCGATATCGGTGTTGGCCGGGTAATTGTCATCGGTGGGGGCGATGACGCCGCCAGGGCTGGCGGGTGGGGCTGGCGGTGGCGGACCACTGGGTGTGCTGGTGCTTTCGCTTTCGACGGCCGTTGGATTTGGTTCAACCGAGGTCGGTTCTGGCTCAACTGCCGTAGGTTCCACTTCGGTAGCGGTGGGTTCTGGTGTGTCGGTGGGTTGGGAAGTGGCCGTGGCTGGTTCTGGAGCGGGTGTGTTGGTGGCGGGAACGGCCGTATCGGTTGCGGTTGGCTCCGTGGTGGGCACATCTGTTGCTGTGGGTTCTTCTACGGCAGCAATTTCGGCCGTTGGTTGCGCCGTGGCGGTGGGTGTTGGCGTTGCTTCACCCCCGCAGCTAATGAGTAATGTGACTAAAATCAGTAGGACAGGCAAATGAAGTTTGCGCATAGGTAAGTTTGAACCTCATAATCTGTGAATTATTGAACGAATCAATTTGCCAGATTTTTACCTCGTTTTGTGTTGGGATGCCAAACCATTTATCCTATACAGAGGGGCGGGTTTCATTTTTTCTGGGACAAAAAGCAGCAGCAACACGACTGCTCTCACCGCACATTCGTCGGCAAATGGCGGATCTTTTGCCAGGTGGAACGGCCGTTATTAGATTGTTTTATCATTATTGCTTGAGGTCAAGAAAAGGTAAGCAAAATAAAAATTGCTTACGGCCGTTTGCTTCAGCAATATCTAGCTGGCCACCATGCAGCCGCACAATTTCGCTGGCCAAATCAGTCAGACTGGCAGAAGATTCCTGGGCTGGCATGAGACTGTGAATTGTAAAGCAAAGCTGATCGCCTGATATATGACTATGAATAGAGGGCGGCTTTTCGGAGAGGGTGTCGGATTTGTGTTTGGTGTCGCCCGCCGCCAGCAGTGCCAACGTGGCTGCCAGCGTATAGGTATGGCAATTGAGCAACGGATCGCTGTCAGTCAGCAGCTCAAGGTCATCAATGTCATAGCTGTTTTTGATTTTCTCTCTTGTATTGGCCAAGAGTTCAGAAAGCTGGGTGGGCGTCAGATTAGCCGGGGCAAAGGCAATGTGGTTAAACAACATGAGTCGGTTGCTCTGGTCGAGCAAGCGCGTTGTGGCTTGATCAATGATTTTGACAAAGGCTTGCTGGTCGTCTGTCAGTGGATCGCTGAGGTCTTGCAGCAGAATTCCGGTGGCCGAGCGGATATTGGCCAATGGCGTGCGCAAATCATGGTTGATGGCATGCAGTAGCTGTTCAAAAAACTCGTTTTTTTCCTGGTCAAGCATTGTCTGCTTCTCTTTCCAACATGAGGGTGACGGGGCCATCATTGTGAATGGTGACCTGCATCATGGCTCCAAATTGGCCGGTGGACACAGTCAGGCCAGTCTGACGCAAACGTCCGCAAAAGTAATCGACAAGCGGTTCGGCTTGTTCAGGACGGGCGGCGGCGGTGAAAGACGGCCGTCTCCCCTTGCGGGCATCGCCATACAGCGTAAATTGCGAGACGACTAGCACGCTGCCAGCCACATCGGCCAGCCCTAGATTCATCTTACCAGCCTCATCCTCAAACAGGCGCAGCCCGGCGATCTTGTTGGCCAGCCAATCTGCCTGGGTCGTGGTGTCGCTATGGGTAACGCCCAATAAGATAACAAAGCCGCGATCAATCTGGCCGATGGTACGGCCGTTGACGGTGACGCTTGCATAAGAAACTCGTTGTAATAAAGCGCGCATTTGTTTAGTAATCGGTAGTCAGTAAGCAGTAATCAGTTTGTTGCCTGGGGCTGATGCACCAAGTTAAAGGATTTTAGGATAAACGGCTGAATTCGTCTATGGTTTGACGGCGAAAATCGTGATGTTTTCATTTTGGTAGACTGGGGTGAGATAAACGGCCGTTCCTGGATCAAAATCGCCCAGTGCCTGTTCGCGAGGACCATACCAGACATAGTCAATATCAAATTGGTCGAGTAAATTTTGCCGGAAAGCGTCGTTGGTATTGTTTTTGAAGAATTGGGTAACGGCCGTTTCTTTCCAAGAAAAATCCACGGTTTCAGCCCAATGTCCCAGCATGACGCGTTGGCCAGCCTGGGCTGCTACAAAATTACCTGTCTGGTAGCTGCCGAGGATAACGGCCGTACCCGGTGTATTTTCGCGTAGCCAATCAACTGCCTCCACTTCTGCCACCGGTCGAAAAAAGAGGTCGGGTTGGGTAAGCGCGGCAATGCGGGTGGCATCTAGCCAGAGGTAAATGTTGGAAAAACTCATGAAGAGCAAAAAGAGCACAATGACAAAGCGGCGCAGTTTGACTGTTTCATAGCGGGGGTGGCTGATGAGGGTTTGCCAGAAACGGCCGTTTTGCCAGCGAGGCAGCACTACCTGCACAAATCCAGCTGCCGCCAGTACCGTCAGCGGCGCGTGGACTCCCTGGATAAAGCGTCGTTGCGGATTCAGTGGCGAATAAAGGAGCAGCGCTGCGGTCAAAATCCAAACCCATAAAATGGTGAACTGCGAACGCCTTTTAGGCCGTTTCCACCAAAACAATCCTGCCAATAGCAGCAGTAAACCAAAGGCCACCACGTAATGGGGCCAGGGGGCAGCTGGGGTGCCCGCCTGCGCATCCCACAGCCGGAATACCTCGTTGCTGCGCCAGACGGATAAGTAGTACAGATAGAGTGGCGCAGGGATGAGAAACATAACGGCGATTTGCCATCCCATGCGCCACAAAATTTGGCGCTGCTGCCAGGCCAAAAGGCACCAGTACAGAACGGCCGTTCCCGCCACAATATAAATCAAAAATGGATAGGCCACCCCTAGCAGAACATTGGCCACTCCCGCCACCAAAGCCCATTTCCACCGTTCACCGTTCACCGAATACAGATTACCGATCTTCCGCAAGACAAGGATATCAAGCAGAATAACGGCCGTTCCCAAAGCAATATGCGGGAAGGTCAGTGCTGTAAAAAAGAGATGCGCGCCCGGCTGTTTAAAATCGACGGGAAACGCGCCCAGCCAGTAAGACTGCCCAATCACAAACAGCAGCCAGCCTAGCCCGGAGCCGTACAGCGCCAGTAGGTAGGCGGTCCAGCGCGTTTGCCGGTCGGGCAAGAACGCGGCCACAAAACGGAAAGTCGTGAGGAAGAGGATGATGCTGGCAACGAAGCGGCTGGTGTGCCAAACGGCCGTTAACGACATCCTCAAACTGCGCGCCAACTGCCCTAGCCAGACGTAAAAAATGCCCACACCAGCTGCCGCGTGTGGCTCCGGCGTGAAAGGAATGGTGTATAGCCAGGCTCCATGAAACCCTTGCAGCATTTTGGCCCAGTAGGTTTGGGCGTCCTCCGGGTTCATAATGAGCTGCATGTACACTTGCCCATCCGATGCGAGCAAGTTGCCTAGCCAGTAGGGGATGAGACCGAGAACGGCCGTAACCAATGCCACGCTCAGTGCCACAAGCCATTCCCGTCGTGAGATTGCCGTATTAGGGAACAATGATTTCACCAACGTTAACCTCTGCGCCGAGGCGACTGCGTTCATCAGTATGGGCCGCAAAAATATGGTCAGTATCGTACCAACCCAAGGCCAAATCATACGTGCCGGAGGGAACGTCAGGCGGTAGCTCAAATTCAAACGATTCCTGGATAGTTTCCCCGACCGTCCATTCTTTTGGCGGCAGTAAAATGGAGGCGGGCAGATGGACGAGGCGTGTGTGGGGCACACCAACCAGCTGTGTCACGGCAAATCGATTGGGTGCGTTTGTCAATGGTTTTACGAGCTGCCAGGTTGCCTCAATGCGGTAGCGTCGTGCTTCAATTTCTGTGATCGTGTACGAAAGTAGTGCAAGTTCATCTTCAAAAGTGGTGATTGCACGATTGTTTTCTGAGGTAGAAAGTCGCGTAATGTCCTGGCTTAAGCCTTCCCCTGTTTTGCCAAAGAGCAATAAGCCATCCTCAGCCTGGAGAAGCTGGAAGTTGGTTTGTGCCAACAACGACTGGATGACTTCATGCTCGTGAGAAACACCTCCCTCAAAAACACGGTCTTGTTCAAATGGGTCCGCCAGTGCCCAGTCGTAGAGAGCGTCTGTGACCACAAAATCAACCAGGGGCAAAAGCTCTTCGATAGGACGGCCATCCACGTAGTTGGTGAGGAACAGCGTCTCGCGGTTGGTCAACCGAACGGCCGAAAGTTGATCTGCGGCGATAGGCACAATGGGTGGCACGTTTTCAGCCAGCCAGGTTGCTTTAAAATTGTCCCGACTTGTCACACCAAACCGAGTATCACTTTGTCCTTGCTCCAAATGAGGACGGTCCAGGTAAAACTGCGGACTTATGGGCGTGTCGATAAAGGCAAGATTAAAGACCAGAACCATGAATAGTGTAAGTAGAATACGACCCTGCCAGGCCGGGCGTTTGCCTGGCGTTGGTTGTTGGTTGATTTGTGCTGCTGCACCGTAAAGCACAGCTGTTACCAAAAACGGTACTGCCAGCGCATAGTGGTGGGTGCGGTAGCTAAATGATGGTCCGAAGTCGCTGCTGAGTAGAGCGGGCACAATGGTGACGGCCGCAGGGATGAGCCAACGTGGGGCGCGCCACGCCAATAATAGCAGGGCGGGCATGAGCACAATAACCATATGAACCAGCCGGATAACGGCCGTTTGCCCAATAAACGCAAAATTAAACCGGCTGGTCAAGTAGCCAACTGCACTGGATTGAACATTCACCGCCTGGGCTACTTCTACAGCGGGTGGGGCAAAGTAAGCGCGAATGGCAAAAAAGGCAATCACGCCCCAAACAATCGCCGTAGTGGTTGTCACTGCACCGGCGCGCCGCTCACCTTTTAGCCAAAGGACCAAGCCTAAGGCGGCGACTGGGGCTGCGACGTAAAATTTGCAGCTTAAGGCCAGAAATATCCAAATACCATAAGTTCGCCAAGCCTGACGGTCTGCGGCTTCGATGGCAAACAGTAAAAAGGGGGCAGCTAAGGGATCGGCGTGAAATTCGGCGAGAACGGCCGTTTGCGCCACGGGGTAAAAAAGGTAAATGGTGGCTATAGCCAAGGCAAAATACGGATGATCTAATTTTCGTTGAGCGAGACGGAAAACTGGAATTGCCCCCAGAGCATAGAGCAATGCTTGAATTACTAACAGCGTTTGCGGTGTGGGGAACAATACATACACAGGCGCAATTGCAAAATAGATTAGCTCCACGTTCCGCGCCAGGCGGCTAATAGCGATGCCTTGCCCAGTAAAGATCAGGGGCAAGCCCTGTGTGGCGCTCCAGATTGCCTGGCTCATGGCACCGAGGTCGAAATATTTGCTGTTGAAGCCCCAATATTTGGCTAGGCTTAAGTAGCTCATCTCAACAAAGGTAAATAGTATAAGTCCAGCCAGAAGCAGCCAGGGTAGCCAGCGGCGGGCGGTATGGGGTGTGGGTATGCTTGCAGATTCAGTGTTCATGTACGGCCGTTTCTAAATCATAAAGTGTCAGGCGCAGACCGGGCAAGTTGTGCTGTGCCAGGGTTACAAAATTCGCATTGAGCCAGGTTTGGGCCATGCTTTGGGTTTCATCCGCTACCAATTGGGACCGCTTGTGCGGGAATTGATGGGTGTCATGGTTATAAAATGCTTCAATGAGCCAGACATGAGCACTTTTTTGAACGGCCGTGGCCGTCTGTTGCTTCATACTGGCAATATAAGCTGGCGACATCGACCCGTCGTCTGGTGGCGGAATTTGAATATAGGTTATCTG
>JBNKLQ010000096.1:0-19874 GCA_050292445.1 Promineifilaceae bacterium (SeqCode)
TGTTGGAGGATGAAGCGGTAAAATAAATGAGCCTGGCAATTTGCCAGGCTCTATTGTATTTGACTAAACTAGGATATGGGGGATGACAGTGAAATCCTACAAGTTACACGTCCAGGTTGCGCACTTCGCTGCTGTGGGTCATGATGAAGCGCTTGCGTGGTCCCACTTCGCTGCCCATGAGCATGTCGAAGGTTTTGTCGGCGGCTACTGCATCTTCGATGGTGACTTGTAGCAGCATCCGTTCTGCCGGGTCCATGGTGGTTTCCCACAGCTGTTCCGGGTTCATTTCGCCCAAGCCCTTGTAACGTTGGAGGCTGTACTTTTTGCCGTTCTGTTGCAACTGTTGCAGCAGTTCCTGGTTTTGCGCTTCGGTGTAGGCGTAATGCATTTCTTTGCCTGCTTTTAGGCTATATAGCGGTGGCTGGGCGATGTAGAGATGCCCTTTTTCGATGAGGGTCGGCATGTAGCGGAAGAAGAAGGTAAGCAGCAGGGTGCGAATGTGGCTACCGTCTACGTCAGCATCGCACATGATGATGATACGGCCGTATCGCAAATTTTCTGCATCAAACGTTTCGCCAATGCCCGTGCCCAGTGCTGAGATCATCGCTTTTACTTCGTTGTTGGCCAGGATTTTGTCCAGGCGGGCTCGCTCTGTGTTAAGAATCTTACCGCGCAGGGGCAGGATGGCCTGGAAGTGCCGGTCGCGCCCTTGCTTGGCGCTGCCACCAGCTGAATCACCCTCAACGATGTACAGTTCACATTTGTTCGGGTCTCGCTCTGAGCAGTCGGCGAGCTTGCCCGGCAAAGTGAGGCTTTCTAGGGCACTTTTGCGCATGACGAGTTCACGCGCTTTGCGGGCGGCGGCCCGTGCCCGCGAGCTGGTGAGACAGCGATCAATGATCTTTTTAGCATCTCGCGGATTCTCTTCCAGATACAGGTTAAAGGCATCAGCGGTGACAGAAGCCACAATGCCAGCCACCTCTGCATTCATCAACTTCACTTTGGTCTGGCTTTCAAATTGAGGGTCTGGATGTTTGATGCTGACGACAGTTGTTAGCCCTTCACGGGTGTCATCGCTGGAGAAGTTATTGTCTTTCTCCTTAAGAAAGTTGTTTTTGCGAGCGTAAGAGTTAATCACACGGGTGATTGCGGTCCGCACGCCGGTTAGATGCGTACCGCCATCGGGGGTATGAATGGTATTGGCAAAGGCGTACTCTGAAATGGTGATGCCTTCGGTATATTGCAGGGCAACTTCCACATCAATGCCTTCGAGCTCTTTTTGGTCGTAAACCGGGCTGTGGATAGGCTTGCGATTGCGGTTGAGGAAACGGACAAATGATTTAACGCCGCCTTCAAAATAGAAACTCATCTCGCGTGGTGAAGACGGCCGTTCATCCCGCAGCTTCATAAAGACACCGCTGGTCACAAAAGCCATCTCGCGGAATCGGTTCAGCAGGGTTTCATAACGGTAGGTGGCCTCTTCTTCAAAGATAACCTTATCAAAGAGGAAATGGGTGGTTGTACCTGTTGGCTCATTTTTGCCCAGCTTACCAATTTTTTTGACAGGTCCATCAGGAATGCCCCGCTGATACCGCTGGTGCCAGATGGCTCCTTCGCGCCGCACGGTGACTTCCATCCATTCAGACAGCGCATTTACCGCAGCAGCTCCCACACCGTGCAAACCACCAGATACTTTGTAAGCAGCATTATCAAACTTACCCCCGGCATGAAGCGTTGTATGGACCAGCTCTAGTGCGGAAACTTTCTCTGTGGGATGTTTGGCCACGGGGATACCCACGCCATCATCCTGCACGGTGATACTGTTGTCTTCGTGAATGGTGACTTCAATACGGCCGCAGCGCCCCGCCAGTGCTTCGTCGATAGAGTTGTCGACGATTTCATAGACGAGATGGTGCAGTGCTTTGACGTCGGTTCCGCCAACGTACATGCCGGGGCGACGGCGCACTGCTTCCAGGCCTTTTAGAACCTGAATACTACTGGAATCATATAATCTTTCCGCTTCGGTTTTTTTTGCCATGAAACGTTCCTTAATCAATCTAGTGGGCAAAACTCAGCCATCTGTTGCTTTTAAAAAAGACAACGTATTTGGCTGATAGCTTGTGAATGAAAGGGTATGAATTAGGAGAAAATTAAGCCTGTTTTGCCTCGATTTGAACTCAATTTTACGAGACATAAGTATACCACATTTGTTCTAAGCGGGGTAGTAAAACAATTTGGTTTGGATAAGGGGAAGATGGGGAGAAACGGCCGTTGCAGTTATGTTTTTTTGACCGTTTCTCTCCAAGTATTGATGTTAATGCCTATTTCTGTGTCAACTATATATCAACGTAGCCTGGTTCCAAAATTAGCACCGTAAATTGTGACATTATCCCAGGGTTGACCGGTTCCTGGGGCCATTCGTGTGATGATTGGTGGTGATGATGAATCTAGGGGGGAAGAACTATAGACCGTGCCGCTAACAGAGTCTGCCGGCATGCCTAAATCCCACTCTCCTGGAGTGCTTCCCCAGTAGTTGTTGTCAACGTTTAGGGTACGGCTCGTTTGATTGGCAATTGCATAACTCGATGGATCATCAAACCCTTCAAAGACATTGTGGTCAATTGTTGGGGAAAAAATGTCATAAGGTTTTAATTCCGACATGACAATTCCAAATTCGGCATCGCGAATCGTTTGGCAAAAACTCCCACCACATTGTGGGACAAAAAGATTATGATTTTGCTTAAGAAATCGCGAAAACAGGTGAAGAAGTACGGCTGATAAACTAACTGGAGGTAGCGCGAGTTGGTTTATTATTCGCGGCCGAATTTCAGGGGGATTGACCTGGGAAAACGGAATAATTTTTTGCAGCCAGAAGACCTGGTTTTGCCCCAGCCTTCTGGCTGCAAATATTTAGTGGAAGAGCGATCGATTGACCTAATGGTCGGATTTTTTACGCTGACTAAACCAGGCGACAATGAGCGCTAGCAAAAAGCCACCACCCACAGCACCAAGCCAGATAATCCACGGTGTGCCAGGGGCGTTCTCAATCTGCTCAGCTTGGCTGTGGGCTTCTTCTTCGGGGGCAGTGCCTTCACCGGTTTCACCAGTGACTGCTTCGGTTTCGGCCCCTTCAACCATGGCATCGGATTCTTCGCCAGCATCGGTGATGATTTCGGTTTCCTCGGTGCGGCTGGGGGTTCCCACGCTGCCTTGTGGCAACACGAAAACGGCCGTTGTCCATGCCGGTACCATAAATGAGCCACTCGCAGCCTCAAAAGCGGCCGTTTGCACCACATCGTCTACCGAATTTTGCTGCATGGAATGAAGCGCGAAGGGGAGGTTTGTGAAACCGGTATCCGTAAAGCTCATCTCATCTGGCGTTGCATTAAAAACCACTACCACTATGTCATAGTTTGGATCAATGTCCTCACCCGTCAAATCGCTCAAGCTCATGACGATTAGGCCAGGGATTTGGGCAGTGCCGACATTGTGGAATTGTAAGCGGTCTTGAATTTGTACGGCCGTTTGCAACCGAAACAACGGCGAACCAGCCCGAATCTGTAGCAGTTCGCGGAACGTGTCGCGGGCAAAGGCGATGTCTTCTGGTGTGGGAGCCAAATCAGGATTGGCCAGCAGCAGCTGCATCGTGGGCCACATGCTCTGGTTGTCGCCCGCTGGCGGCAGGCCCATGCCCCAGTTGTTGCTTTGGTAGGTAAAGTCCAGCCGGTTGAACCAGTCGCCAGAATTGTAGCTGTTGCGGTCAAGGGACTTTGACCGTAGCAAATCATCTCCGGCCTGGAAGAACGGCACCCCCTGGCTGAACATCACAATCGAGTTGCCCAACGTTTGCATTCTGGCACGAACGGCCGTATCCGTTTCCACTGGTGCTTTGTACTGAATGATGTCAAACAGCGTCTCGTTATCATGTTTGGAGATGTAGATAATTTGCTCTTGCGGATCGGCCGTGTAGCCAGCCGGTGAGCCGTTGTATTGAACATCACTGCCGGACACCGTCGTGCCGTCGGAGCCTATGAATGTGAAATCACTTAAATTACCAGCCAAACCCAGCCGAATGATGTCCATAAAGCTTTGCAGCTGGATTAGCTGTTCTGCTTCGCTGCCCTGGTCTGTTTCGTTGGGATAAACGTACAGGCCGTTGAGGAAACCTTGCTCGGTTTGCCCCCCAAACGGGCTGCCACCACGCGCTGCGTCCCGCAACCGGTCGCTAAACGTGCCAATGCCGGTCCCGGCCAGGTTGAACTGAGTGGCATTGATCCCTCGTGCATTGCCGCCTACTTCGCCAAAGTCCCAGCCTTCGCCGTAAATGTAGATGTTTTTGCCATCCACACCATCTTCTTCCAGCGTAAGGGCATCCAGTGCAGCGCGCACGGCCAGCATATCTTCCTTCATGTGATGCCCCATCAAATCAAAGCGGAAAGCGTCGATCTTGTAGGCCGTCGCCCAGGTCACCACCGAATCAACCATCAGCTTGCGCATCATGTCGTGTTCGGTCGCCGTATTTTGGCAGCAGGTGCTGGTTTCCACGCGCCCGGTACTGCTCAACCGATGATAATAACCCGGCACAATCTTATCCAAGACTGAATTGTCCGCCTGGCCGCTGGCATTGGTATGGTTGTACACCACGTCTACCACCACGCGCAGCCCAATTTCGTTCAAAGCTTGCACCATGTCTCGATATTCAACAATGCGGTTGATGCCTTCTGGGTTCACTGCGTAGCTGCCTTCCGGCACGCTGTAATGGAACGGATCGTAGCCCCAGTTGAACGGGTCTTGATCACGAACGGCCGTAATCAAAGCTTGCTGCTCTTCGGAATCGGACGGGAAGCTGCCCAACTCGGCAAACGAAGGTGTCGTCCAGGTGGATTTGTCTTCGTCAATCGTGGCAATGTCAAAGGTGGGCAGCAGGTGCAGATGGGTTAGACCTGCGTCTGACAGCGCTGCCAGGTGCTGCATCCCGTTGGAATCCAGCACGGTGAAGGCAGAGTAGGTGCCTTGTAATTCTTCCGGCACGCTGAGATCGTTCACGCTAAAGTCGCGCACATGCAATTCGTAAATCACAATATCTTCCGGGGCAGCGATACCTGGTTTGACCACATTGGCCCAGCCTTCGGGCATGGTAGCCGAATCGGTCAGGTCTACAATTTGGCTGCGGGTGCTGTTGGTGGCCAAACTGAAGGAGTAAGGATCAGTGACCAGATTGGTTTGCACACTTCCTTCACTGGGGACAAACACCTGTACTTCGTATAGATAATATTTCCCGTTCCAATCTGGCTCGCCGGTAATGGACCAGATGCCATCACGGGGCGTGGGGCGCATGGTTAAGATTTCGGCTTCTGTGTTGGGATTGGCATCATCAAAGAGGTGCAGCCGCACCTGGCGGGCGGTAGGTGCCCAAACTGTGAGGGTGGGCACACCTTCGCTAAAGGTGACGCCCAAATCGCCGTCGTAAGGGTACAAATCATCCAGCACGCCAGGGATTTGTAGGCCAGCCGCATCCAGGATTTGGCCAGTGGCATCCTGAACAGAGACGGCGACCTGGCCTTTGAGAGCGATCCGTGGCACGCGGCTATATTCTTCGCTCAATGTCAGGGCGGTAAAGTTGGCCAGATGGGGGAATTTAGCAATTACTTCATCACGGAGGCCGTTGGGGTCCACCGTCAATGGGATGGCTTCACCGCCGGAAATGCCGTCGAAGCCGAGGGAGAACACACCACCCAGTGGATCGTAGTGGAAGAAGTATTGATTGCCCGGTTCGGCTTCAATGTCCCAGGCGATGGTGTCGGAGGTCACCCAGTGGGCGCTGCGCTGGTTGATGTTGCCCTGGACGCCGCCAGAACCGACGGAAATGTTCAATAAGTTGCTCCTTGAATCGAAGGTGAAAGTGACGAGGGTGTCTGCTTCTTGCACACTGAAGGATATGTTGGCCCCATCTTGCGCACCGCCTTCGCCGTAATTCACATCCCAGGTTCCGTTGACGGCCACTTTGGCTTCATATTCACCCACGGGAATGCTGAGAGTTTGGAAGGTGAAGATGCCGTCGCCGTCGGGGTCTTGCAGCCAGGAGCGCAGGCAAGCGGGCTGCCAATCCTCGGCACAGCCCAGCTCATCCTGGAAGCTGCCGGGGACGTTGGCGATGAGGTTGTTGACGCTGTCTGCGACCCAGCCTGTTTGGTTGTCGAAGTAGAAGGTAACGGCCGTATCTTCCTCTAAAACCAACGGAATGTTAGCGCCACCCGGTTCAGCATTGAGGCCAAAGTTTACATCCCAACTGCCGTTGAGGGCTGCTTTGTATTCATATTCTCCAGCGGGAATGTCGAAGATGCCACTGAAAAGCTGGTCTTCTTCGCTGTAGGTGAGTTCGGTGTTGGTGCAGTCTGGTGCCCAATCGCCAGCACAGCCTAGCACAGATTGGATGGTGCCAGGGATGACGACGAGATCGGGGAAAGCGGCAGCGGCTGGGGGCAAGCCGCCACCACTGTCTTGGCTCACCAAATCGGCAGGGATGTCATCGCTGGCTTCAATGGTGAGGAGGTTGGTGGTGGGATCATAGACAAAAACTACGGCTTGCCCTTCGCCAACGGTGAAGGGGATGTTGCTGCCGTCTAGTTCGCCATCCAGCCCATAGTTCACATCCCAGGCGCGGTTGAGGGCGACTTTGGCTTCATACTCTCCAGCGGGAATGTCGATGGTGATGAAGGTGTAGATGTTGTCGCCGTTGGGGTCTTGCAGCATCGAGCGTAGGCAGTCGGGTGCCCATTCGCCCGCACAGCCGATTTCATCTTGAAAATCGCCGGGCACAGCGGCGATGAGGCTGTTGATGCTGTCGCTGACCCAGCGGGTTTTGTGATCGTACCAGAAGGTGATGGGGCCATCTTCGGGCACTTCTAGGGGAATGTTGGGGCCGTAATATTCAGCGTTGAGTCCGTAGTTGTCATCCCAGGTGCCGTTCAGAGCGGCTTTGTATTCGTAGCTGCCTGCGGGTACGTCAAAGGTGGCCAGCCATATGTCATTTTGTTCGTCGTAGGTGAGCTGGCTTTCAGCACAGCTGGTGTTCCATTCACCAGAGCAGCCAATGTCTGGCTGGATCGTACCGGCGATGGTGACGGTGTCTGGCGGAGGGATGCTGGCCGGGTCGTCGGTTTGGGCACTGGCGGATACGGCCGTAATCCCCAAAGCTAATAAAATAACAAGAACAAGGCGAATTTTGCCCCAAGTAATACCACTTTTCTCTTTCATGGTTTCTCCACAAAGCAATATGCTGATAGGTCGGTAATTTGGTAAATAGCTAGGATGCACACAGGTTACTGCTTCATTTTACGACAAAGGGAAACGGCCGTCATCCGTTGCGCTTGCACCTATTTATTGGTGGCAATCACGCATATGTATCGATTTTGACAATAAGCAGAATGGGACACAGCTTAACGCAAAGAGACACAGATTTTTTTGTTGTTTGTGAAAAATGACTTTTGGCGCGGGGGCACATTAAATTCCTCACTGCAAATAGGCGGGCGAAACCGTTACCGTTTTGGGCATGAACGAACTGTCGCGGTTCTGGCTTTTGGGGGTTTGTTGTTTGGCTTTGCTGGTAAGTGGCTGTAAGACGCAGCCAGCACCAACCACCATTGTTGAAGTTGAAGTACCTTCGCCAACGGCCGTTCCTATCACACCAACCAACACGCCAACAAATGTACCGCCGACGGCTACGGCCGTTCCTACAGCCATCCCTACGCCAACACCTACCGTACCTCCTATTGTTCCGCTGCACTTTGATCATTTGCAAGATGTTTTACCAGAGGATGAAATTGAGGCTCGACTGGCTCCCTGGCTATTTGAACCGGATGTGGCCAACGCGCTGCCATTGGCGGCATTGGCTAATGTGTCGGTGGAGGGGGAGATGACGCTGACATCTGAACAGGCAAAAGAAGACATAGCTTACCTGTTTTCCTTGTTGAAAAATGGTTACGCGGGGTATGGATATTTTAATGAAAACGGCCGTTTCGACCGGGTTCAGGCGCAGCTCAATGCGGCAATTGGTGACCAGGCGCGTGTAAGCCGGGTGTGGCTGTTAGAAGAAATGTTAACTCGCCTGGATTTTGTGCAGGATTGTCATTTTGCTATTGACAGTTATCAGCTGTGTAAGCTGGATTATTTTTGGTATGTTGCCGATTGGTACTTTTATGAGGCGGACGGCCGTTTCTACGCCTGGCATGCGGGTGAGCAGTGGTGGCTGACGAGCGTCGATGGTGAGCCACCGGATGATGCGCTCAAGCTGACCTTGGATGAGCAAGGTGCCCCCGCTTATTTATTAGGCCAGCTAGCCAATTCCCAGCCAGAAGGCAGCTTGCTCTCGTTTGAGTTGCCGGATGGGACCTCTTTGGAGGAGATGGTGGTGTGGGAGACGGCCGTTTTCGAACCGCCTGTGACTACTTATGAGACCTACCGAACTGACAATGATATTCCTGTTGTCGTGAGTCGGTTGTTTCCCGCAGAAGATGAAAAATTGCCCCAATTTGTGGCCGATGCTGCTAGCCTGGCCGATGAATCCATTGTGATTGTAGATATTCGTGGCAACGGTGGTGGTAGTTCCCTTTGGGGTGAGCATTGGTTGGAAAACTTGACAGGTGTAGCACCTACCGAGGATGAAGTAGTGTCTGTGTTATGGACGGAAACGGCCGTGCAAGGCAAAATCAACGCAGTCACCTATCTGGGATATAGTGGAGCCATTTTGGACTTCTTGCAATCGGATATGGCTTTTGTCAAAAATGCTGCACCAGAGGAGTGGGTAACGCACTTTGTGCCGCCAGTGAGCCTGATTCCAAACGACAACCAGCTTGTTGTGGTTTTGATGGACAAAGGAACCGCCTCTTCGGGTGAAGAGTTTATTGGCTACCTGCGTCAGTTAGAAAACGTGGTATTTGTTGGCGAAAACAGCGGTGGGGTAGCGCAATTCGGAGAACTGGCCCGTTTTGTATTGCCTAATACCGGTTTGCCCGCATATTTTGGCACAAAATTGTTTTTGCCTCCAGATTTGTCTTCTACCGAAGGAATTGGGTATTTCCCCGATGTGTGGGTGCCCTCAGACCAGGCATTGGATAAAACTCTGGCAGCCATTGAAGCTGGCTGGCTACAGCCCAATCCTTAGATTATGCACTTTTCTTCATTTCCCCGGAAACTCCTTGATCGCTAAGTCGCCGGGAGAAAGTTTCCGGGGAATTGAGCCTGAACGTTTGGGAAATTTGCCACTCAGGATTACAATTCACCCCATGGTAGTCCGCACAGAGTGGCGCTTTCGCCAACAATCCCCTCAGTTTAAGCCCCAGCAACGACAACCCGTTTCTTTGAATAGCCGTTGGATAATTGGTTTGCTAACGGCCGTTTACCTTCTCTGGCTGTTGGTAAGGGCTGTAAGCCAACCCGCGTGGCTTTCACATCTACCTTCACTTTTGTCTGAATTGCTGCGGCTGGCAGAAATCGGCTGGCTGGCTACGCTGCTGGTATTATGGGGGCTGGTTTGGTGGCGTGGTTGGCACGAAGAAGCCAAGCCGTTAGCGCCGCTCAATCTTGAGGCACTTTACAATCTGCATCCGGCTGACTTTGAACGGTACGTTGCCCGCCTGTTTCGCCAAAAAGGATACAAAGCCTTGCTGCGCGGCCGTAGTGGTGACCTCGGTGTCGATCTGGTTGTGACGCGCCAGGGTGGCAAGCGGGCCATTGTGCAGTGCAAGCGGTATCGCAACACCATTGGCCCAGACATTGTGCGCGAGTTGTACGGCACCCTCATTCATGAAGGCGTTTCTCATGCTTTTCTGGTTACCACCGCCGATATTTCTGATTCGGCTCGTGCTTGGGCACAAGGCAAACCAATGACGTTGATTGATGGGGCAACGTTGGTCGAGATTGCTCAATCCTTACAGTTACCACCTACTTCTCCCCCCAAAGCTTCATGAACCATCTGGAAAAAACGCAAGAAACGTACCGGCAAATTGCCGCTGCTTACGCCCAGGCGCGGCAAAATCGGGACCATCTGGCCGATCAGGTGAAGCGCTTTGTAGCGTTGTTGCCACCGGAAGGCACAGTATTAGATGTGGGCTGTGGGCCAGGGGCAGATACGGCCGTACTCCAATCCTACCACCTCAATGCCATCGGCCTGGACTTCAGCCATGAGATGATGCGCGTGGGACGAGATCAGTACAATATTCGGGTGCCGTTTGCCCAGACAGACATGCGCTGCCTGCCGTTTACTGGGCAGATTGATGGCATCTGGGCCTGTGCCTCGTTGCTCCACTTGGACCGTGAGGATGTGCAGCCTACGCTGCGTGAATTTTACCGTGTGTTGCGGCCTGGTGGTGTGGTTTACCTCTCGGTTAAGTTGGGCAGTGGGGGAAAATGGGTGCCTACGGCATACGGTCAACCATTACCCCGCTTCTTTACCTTTTGGCAGCCAGAGACATTGGATCCTTTGCTGGAAACGGCCGCTTTCCATATCATCGACGGCTGGGAGGAACAAGGCCAGCAAGATACGTGGCTGGTGCGCTATGGGCGCAAATTGGTGCCCAAGAAGGAGGCTGGAACATGAATTTAGCCGAATACAATCAATTTACCCAAGAGCTACGCTTGAAGCTGGCTGGGGATGATCGCATCACGGCCTTAATTGCTCTTGGCTCGATGGCCCAGCAAGATTACCAACCTGATGAGTGGTCTGATCATGACTTCTTTGTCGTTACCATACATGGCGTTCAAGAAGATATGCGGCAGGACCTGTCCTGGTTGCCACATGCTGATGAGATTGTTTTCCATTTTCGCGAGACGGAGCATGGTCTCAAGGTGCTGTATCGCGGTGGGCATTTGCTGGAATTTGCGGTCTTCAATGAAGATGAACTGCAAGTGGCCCGGCTCAACCGTTACCGTGTGCTGTTAGACAAAACCGGCCTGGCCCCAAAGCTAGCCGAGCTGGCTCTAGCTACCGAGGATTTTGTGGCGCATTCGTATACGGTGCCAGATAAACGTTTCGCTGAATTTCTAATGAATATTTTTGTCGGCGTCGGACGGCAAGCGCGGGGTGAACAGCTCAGTGGTCGTCAATTTATTAAGAATTATGCATTGACTCACCTGCTGTATTTGTTGGCCGAGTTCGTTCCAGCTGAAGAAACCGATCTGCTGGACAATTTAGATCCTTTTCGCCGTTTTGAGCAGGTCTATCCAGATCTGGGGGCAGAGATAAACCAGATCTTGGCCCAGGATACACTGCTGACGGCTGAGGGGCTGTTGGCAGTGGCGGCGCGAGAACTACGGCCGTTCCTCCCCGATTTTCCTGAAACGGCCGTAACCGAAGTACAACAACTCATTATCAAAGCAAAAATAGGAGCATCGAATTTGTGACACAGTTGACTATCTTATTGATGCGCCACGGCCAGACCGATTGGAACAAAGCCGGCCGCTGGCAAGGCCATGCTGATATTCCCCTGAACGAAACCGGACAACAGCAGGCCGCAGCGTTGTGCCAGCGCTTAAAAAGCTGGCCGATTGAAACGATTTACACCAGTGATTTGCAGCGTTGTGTGCAAACGGCCGTTCCTCTGGCCGACGCGCTGGGGCTAGAACCAATCAAAACGCAGCTTTGGCGCGAGCGGGATGTGGGTGACTTCAGTGGCATGACTGGCGAACAGGCGCGGGAGCAATATCCCGACATTTGGGCCAAAGCCGTACGCGGTATGATCGATCCGCCGAATGGTGAACCTTTTGCTGAGGTGCAGAGACGTGCCTGGCGTGCTTTTGAGTCGGTAGCTGAGGCACACAGCGCGGGCATGGTGGCCGTCTTTTCCCACGGGGGTTTGCTGCATGCCTTGTTGGGACAAGTGCTTGGGATCGATCCAGGGATATACGGCCGTTTCTCCATGCGTGGTAACACCGGTCTGAGCATCGTTGAGGTCAATGACCGTGGCCCTGTTGTGACCCGCTTAAACGATACAAGCCATCTAGAAAACTAAAGAGGAGATTGAAGATTAGAGATTTCCCATTCAATTTCTAATCTCCAATCTCTAATCTCAATAATTAACCCCTAAAAGGAAAACAAAATGACTTCACAAAATTCCAACCCACTCTGGGACAAAATGGACGCCCATATTGATGAAAATATCGATTACTGGATTGGCCAACTGGCCCGGCTGTGTGCCCAGCCCAGCGTCTCTGCGCAAAATGATGGCATTGACGATTGCGCTGCACTGGTGGCCACCATGCTGCGCGAGCAGGGCTACCGCGCTGAGGTGATGGCTTCTGATGGCTATCCGGTGGTGTATGGTGAGGGGGACGGCCGTTCTGACAAAACGCTCCTGTTCTACCTGCATTACGATGTGCAGCCTGCTGAGCCACTGGCGCTGTGGGATTCCCCGCCGTTTGAGCTGACTGAAAGAGATGGAAAATTTTATGCGCGGGGCATTAGCGACGACAAAGGGCATATCATTTGCCGCCTGGCGGCGCTGTCTGCGGTGAAGGACGCGCTGGGCGAGCTGCCTTGCAACGTCAAGTTCATCATCGAGGGTGAGGAGGAGATTGGCAGCCCCAATATGCCTGCCTTTGTAGAGAAGCACCAGGAGAAGCTGGCTGCTGATGCCTGCATTTGGGAATTTGGCGGCGTAGATCACGACGGCCGTCCCAGCCAGGCGTTGGGGATGCGTGGCATTTGCTACGTCGAACTTTCAGTGCAAACCGCTTCCATTGATGCTCATTCCGGTTTGGGCGGGTCGATTTTTCCCAATGCTGCTTGGCGGCTCACCTGGGCGCTGAGCACGCTGAAGGACCAGAACGAGCGGATCCTCATCCCCGGCTTTTACGACAATGTGCAGCCACCCAGCGAACGCGATCTGGAAATGTTGGCCGCCATGCCCTCAGAAGCAGCCAACCTGAAGGAGATGTTTACCCTGGACGGATTTCTGTTGGGGATTGATGATGATTTGGAGCTAAAGAAGCAGGCCGTTTTCCAACCCACTTGCACGATTTGTGGTCTCACTGCTGGTTATCAGGGGCCAGGGGCCAAAACGGTGTTGCCTGCGACAGCCAGTGCCAAAGTCGATTTCCGCCTGGTACCCAACCAATCCCCTGAAGAAATCGTGGGCAAACTGCGGGCACATCTGGACGCCAACGGCTTCAGCGACGTGCAAATTACGTTGCACGGTGGTGGACGACCGGCCAAGGTTGACCCAGACGATCCTTTTGTGCAGTTGACAAATGAAACGGCCGCACTCGTTTACGGTAAAGAGCCCAATGTGGCCCCAATCATTGGCGGCAGTGGGCCAAACTATCCCTTTATCCACACGCTGGGACTGCCGTTGGTGGCGGCTGGGGTAGGTTATCCCGGCAGCCAGGTCCATGCCCCCAACGAAAACATGCGCCTGGACTACTTCCTGCTGGGTACCAAACACACGGCGCGCATCATCGAGCAGTTCGCCAAGAGCGACTAAGCGTCGAGTTATTTTATGCTTTGGCTGCCATTTGTTCGCCGAAACCGAGCAGCGCTTTGACCCGCTCATCGTTGGGGGCTTCAGCATAGACGCGCAAAACAGGTTCGGTGCCAGACGGCCGTATCAGTAACCAGCTGCCATCGTTGAGATAATATTTCACCCCATCCACCGTTTGCACGTCTTCCACCGCCACGCCCGCAATGGCTTCTGGGGCTAGATTGAGCAGCATCTCGACCATGCGCGGCTTTTCCACCGGCCGGGTCAGCTTCATGTCGGTGCGGGCGTATTGGGCCGGGCCAAAATGGGTCAGTAGATCCGCTACCAACTCATGCAGCGGCGCTTTAGCGGCGGCCATCACCTCCAGCAGCAGCAAGCCCAGCAGCACGCCATCCCCCTCTGGAATGTGCCCCTGAATGCTCATGCCGCCGGACTCCTCGCCGCCCATCACCACGCCATTGGCGATCATCAAATCGGCGATGTGGTTAAAGCCAACGGGTGTTTCAATCAGTTCCAGGCCGTGCTGCGCCGCAATGCGGTCGATCATGCGCGTGGTGGAGACAGTCCGTACGACTTTGCCGCGCAGGCCACGTTGTTCCAACAGATAGCGCAGCACCAGGGCAAAAATTCGGTGCGGATCGACAAAGTTGCCCTGCGCATCCACCGCGCCAATGCGGTCGGCGTCCCCATCGGTAGCCAGACCCACGTCCCAATGCCCGGCCTGAATGGTGGACATGAGCAGGCCTAGATGCTGGGCAATTGGTTCCGGGTGGATGCCGCCAAAGCCGGGGTTCATTTCGTGGCGAATGTTGTGGACGTGGGTACGGCCGCGCGCCAGCACCTCGCCAAACGCGCCGCGCCCGGAGCCAAACATGCCGTCGGCCACCAATCGCAGCTCGCCGCCGGACACAATATCCAGGTCTACAAGACTGCTGAGATGTTCATAATAAGCCCAGGCGGGATCGAACTTTTGCACCCGATTTTGCTTGATCGCTTCGCCCAGATCCATCAGGTTGGGGCCACGCCCGCTGGACAAATTGCGATCCAGCAGCCGCTCTACGCGCTGGTGATGGGATGGGCTGGCCGCCCCACCGTGGCATGATTTCAGCTTGATGCCGTTGTAGCGCGGGGCGTTGTGGCTGGCAGTGATCATTACTCCGGCCGTGGCATTTTTTTGCCGCACGGCATAACTGATGGCGGGCGTGGGTGTGTCGGCGCGGGCCAGCCAAGTGTCGATATGGTTGGCGGCCATAACGCGGGCCACTTCGGCCGCGTACCGGTCGGACAAAAAGCGTGTGTCGAAGCCGACAACGACACTAGGGGTGCTGTTATTTTCTTCACGCACATAGTCGGCGATGGCTTGGGCCACCAGCCGCAAGTTGCCAAAAGTAAAGGTTTCGCTAATGACGGCACGCCAGCCGTCGGTGCCAAATTTGATGGTCATTGTGTTTCCTCAAGTTGAGGAGCGGCAAGTTGCAAGTGGCAGGTTGCAGGTGCGAAATATTCTTGCAACCTGCCACATCTTACTTTTCACCCCTGCTCATAGTTCAATATAATCAATAAATCATTCACATTTGTGCCGGTAGGGCCGGTTTTGATGAGATGTGGACCATTCCCGGCTGCGTCTCGTTGGGCAAAATAGGTGTAGCTGTCGTTGTTGTTCAAATAGGCTAGGGCGGTCTTCTGGTTATCTGATGTGGTTTGGCCAGTAATGGTGGCCCCAGCCATGCCGGTGGGGCCGTCGTCGCCATCGGTGGCAAAGCTGGTGATGGTGCGTTGGGGCCAGCTAGCCAAACTGATGGCGGCAGACAAAGCGGTTTCCAGATTGCGCCCACCGATCCCGTTGCCACGCAGGGTGACGGTGGTTTCACCGCCTAGCAAGGTGGCGCTTTGTGGCGGGGCGTCTTTGGCCAGAGCAGCGGCGAACTGGCCAACTTCTCGTGCTTCGCCTTCGAGCCGGGCAGTGAGCAAACGCGTGTGAAAACCAAGCGCCTCAGCTTGGGCGGCGGCAGCCTGGGCCGATTGTTGGATGCTGCCGATGATAAAGTTGTCGATGATGTTGGTGGGGGGAGATTGGGTTGTTTCGCTTAACTTTTTTAGCGTGGCTTGGATGGTTTGGGCAACGGCCGTTTCCAATCCATCTAGCACCTGATACCGCTGCAGAACCGCGAGTGCATCGGCTGGGGTTTCATCGCTGGCGACGGTGGGTCCGCTGCCTATGGCGGCCAGTTCGTTGCCCACCACATCGCTCAAAATCAGGCTGATTACGTCGGCTGGAGCGGCTAATCGAGCCAAGCCACCTGCTTTAACGCCATCTAGTTGACGGCGCACGGTGTTAAGTTCCTGAATGGTGCAGCCACTGCCCAACAGTGCCTGGGTAAGCTCCTGCCACATCTCCAGCGGCAAGTGGGGCTGGGTGAACAGTGCTGACGCCCCGCCAGAAATCAAGCAAAGGACGAGATCGTTTTCGGTGAGGTCTTGGATTGTTTCCAGCAGTTTTCGAGTCCCCGCCAGACTTTTTTCACCTGGCACCGGATGGTTGCCTTCGTAACTGGGTAGAGGAAGATTTATATTTTTAGGCAGATGTTTGGTGAGTATGCCGCCGCCGGAAACGGCCGTTTCTCCCACAATTTCCAACACTGCCTGAGCCATCGGCACGGCCGCTTTGCCCACGCTGATGATGAAGAGACGGCCGTTTTGCAGGTCAAAGGTGTGTTGGGCAATGGTTAGTTTGCTGCCATTTTTTTGTAGATGAGCGTGAACGGCCGTGCGAGGATCGGCCGTTTGCAACGCAGCGGAGATGATTGCTTGAATGTGTTCGGCGTGGTTCTCGAATTTTAGAGAAGTCATGGTGGTTTAGGGTTGTAAAGCAGCGGCGGCTTCTTCGGCGGCTACCTGGGGGGTCTTAGCTAGCGTCACGACATCAAAAACGGCATTGTTTAGCACCGTCATGATAGTGCTGCTACTGCTAAAGGGCATGGCCTGGGCACGATTAAGCTGTTCCCTGGCGAAATCCACGTAGTTTTCATCCTCTGGCCAGAAGGCAAGGGCATCTTGTCGTGCCGGCAAATAGTTGCTGGCATAACTCCATTCACCCAGCTGGTCACCGGCAATTAGGCTGTTGAGCAGTTCGCCTGCTAACTGCCGCTGGGCCGGGTCGGTTGTGGTGATGCACCAGACCCAGCCGCTGAGAAGGGGTGTTAGGGGCTGTTGTAATCCGGGAACGGCCGTTACCAAAAATTTCCCCTCTTCATCCCGCTGGCGTAAATATTGTTCGCTGCTGGTTAAGGCAAAATCGGCCGTGCCTGCCTGAAAAAGCGGCCAGGATTCTTGCAAACTTGAGTAATTGCTGCTCTGGTCCAAAATAAAGCCGCTGCTTTTGGCGGTAAAAAGCTGTTGCAAGGCGGTTGCTAATGGTTCAACTTGCAGGGCTGCCTGGCCAGCCTCATTGGTGAGCATTCCGCCAGCGGCCAGGTAAAATTCCAATGCTAGCGTACCGCCTGGCGCACCGTTGGCCGGGAATACAAAATGATTCGGCAACTCGGTGAGGGCTTCCCAGCGCGTCGGAATGGTTTGGGTGATCGCTTCGCTGTTGTAGGCCAGCTGAGGCAGTCCGGTAAGAATAAAAGGATAGCCGCCCACTCGGTTATCTTGCAGAACCAGATCGAGCGCCGCCGGATAGAGGTCTTCTAATACGGCCGTATCTACCAGGCCATCTAGCGGATAAACCAATTGCTCGCTGAGGGCTGGGGCAAGTTGATCGATGGGGATAGCGATGAGGTCTGGCAAAATCTTGGGGGCCACCGTGTGCCCGGTGCGAATGTAGTTCAAGATACTGCTTTCGCCATTGACTGACTTTTGTTCAACGGTGAGCTCCACATCTGGATGATTGCTGCGGAAAGCGGCCAGCTGGGCATTGAGAATGGCGGCCCCTTCTTCTGTGGAAAGCGCAATTTCTGGTGGCAGCCAAACACGTAGGGAAGGTTGGGTTTGAGTTACGGCCGTTGTTGGGATGGCAATATCTGGTGTTGTTTCGGTAGACGGCGTGCCAGTGGCCTCAGAGATGCCGCTGGCCGTTCCATTTATGATTGGTTCAGGCGTGTTTTCTGCATCCGTGGCCTGGGTGAAATTGTTGACCAGATCGCAGCTAACGGTCAGCCAAAGCAGCACAAAAAGCAGGATTGATACCTTTTTATTCATGCGCAGAAGTATACCTGTGATTATCTAATCAAGCATTTGCGCCTTGGCCCTGCTTAGGATATTCTTTGCCTATGATGTTCATTTTGCGGTTCGACCGTCGGTATTCTGAAGCGACCCTTCGTGGCTCTATCTGGGTGCGTCCCAATATTGGTGCGCCTCCCGAATGAATATTATGTAAACTGAGTTAGTTTTCAGGCCGAGGCGATTATCGTCTCGGCCTTTTTGTTTAAAAAATCATGCGTTTGGGGGCTGGCAACCTCCAAACGCCAGCCCTCAACCATTAGCCACAGAGTTCACAGAGATTTTTGAGAAAACCTCTTTTTACTCTGTGCCCTCTGTGGCCAATATCGGAGTTTGTGATGGCTGAAATATTATTTAATCTGGACAAAGTAGCAATTTCCTTAACAGGCAAGCTGATTTTTTCTGGCTTGAGCTGGGAAGTGCAAAATCAACAGCGTATTGGGTTGGTTGGGCCGAATGGAGCGGGTAAATCAACTTTGCTCAAGTTGGTGGCGCGGGAGCTGGAACCGGATGATGGTAACATTTTCCGTAAATCTGGGCTGACCTGGGGCCGATTGGAGCAGGAGCCAAATTTACCGCCGGGTAATTCTGTGGTGGATGCGGCGATGACGGCCGTTCCCCAAATTGCCACGATTCACCAACAATTGGCCGACCTGGAGCAGCAAATGGGCACGCCTGCTGTTTATGAGGATGGTGATCGACTGACCAAGGTGATGGCCCAACATGAAACATGGCTGCATAAGCTAGAACAATTGGATGGGGCCAGTTATGAAAGCCGTGTAAAAGAAACGCTGGTGCGACTAGGATTTCCTCAGGAGCGGTGGGAGACACAAACGGAGCATCTAAGCGGCGGCCAAAAGAAGTTGATTATGCTGGCCAAGCTGCTGGTGGGTCAGCCGGATGTGTTGCTGCTAGATGAGCCGGACAACCATCTTGATTTGGAAGCCAAGCAGAAGCTGGAAGCGGTTATTCGCAGCTATCCTGGCTGCGTGGTCATTATTTCTCATGACCGTTATTTGCTGGATGAGGTGGCGACCCACATTGCGGAATTAGAAAACGGCCGTCTTACCCTCTACCCTGGTAATTACACGGCATACACAAACGCGCGTGAACTGGCCCGACTGCGGCAGGCACAGATGTACGCTGCTCAACAGAAAGAGATTGCCCGCATCGAAGCGGCCATTGCTCGCTTTGAACTGTGGGCCTCGGTGGTGGTTAATGAGCGGCACATTAAGCAGGCGCGCAGCCGCCGCAAAATGCTGGATAAAATGGACAAGGTGGAAAAGGTCAATGAGCAGCGGCGCATGACGCTGGATCTGGCTGGTTGGCGGGGCAGCAACAAAGTTTTGGAATTGGAAAATGTGACGCGGCGGTTTGACAACGGCCGTACCATTTTCAATCAGCTCAACCAAATTCTATGGCACGGCGAACGGGTAGGGCTGGTGGGTCCCAACGGTGCGGGCAAATCGTTCCTGCTCAAGCAGCTTTTGGACCCGGCAACCATTCACGGCGGGCAAATCAAGATTGGACCCAGCGTGAAAATTGGCTACTATGCCCAGGAACAGGAAACGCTGGACTATAGCCGCGATCTCATCAGCGAAATTCGCCAATCGGCCCCAGTGAGCCGGGAGGTGGCGGTGGCCTTTTTGCATCGCTTTTTATACAGTTACGATCAGATGCAGCAGCCCATTGGCAAGCTGAGCGGTGGCGAGCGCAGTCGTTTGCAGCTGGCTAAGCTGGTGTTAGAACGGCCGAATCTACTCCTGCTGGATGAACCCACCAACAATCTGGACATTGCTTCCATTGAAGTGCTAGAGCAAACGCTGGAAGAGTTCGAGGGAACACTGCTGATCGTGTCGCATGACCGCTATTTTTTGGACCAGGTGGTGGACCGGGTGCTGGAATTGCGGGACGGCCGTTTCACCGAATTCGACGGTGCCTATACAGATTATTTAGCAGCAGGAAGCGGCTGATTGCGAAATTTGGCTCAAAAACCTATACTTGCCCTATTCAAGAGCCGTTTTTGTAATCAAATAGCCATTGGGTAGTCTGGGCGTTGATGTTTGCTGTTTGCAAAACAAGCAATCGAGGCATCGGTTCAGGCAACATGAAGCTTGATGGCTAGCCAGCATCAAGGAGGGAATGATGCCTGCCGCGATTATTACCCAGTTGAAAGAT
>JBNKLQ010000097.1:0-19796 GCA_050292445.1 Promineifilaceae bacterium (SeqCode)
CGAACCGGAAATTTATGGCGCCATCAAATTTGGTACCGTCCTAGAAAATGTTGTGTACGATGACCATTCACACGCCGTTGATTACAGCGATGTGTCCATCACCCAAAACACCCGGGCCGCTTACCCCATCCATTACATTCCTAATGCCAAAATCCCCTGCGTAGGTGGACATCCTAAAAACATCATCTTGCTCACGGCCGATGCCTTTGGCGTATTGCCACCGGTTAGCAAACTCACGCCCGAGCAAACAATGTACCACTTCATTAGTGGCTACACGGCCAAAGTAGCCGGAACAGAAGTAGGTATCACCGAACCTGAAGCCACTTTCTCGGCCTGCTTCGGGGCAGCCTTCATGGTGTGGCACCCCAGCAAGTATGCTGAGCTGCTGGCTGAAAAGATGTCTCAATATGGTTCCTCAGCCTGGCTGGTGAACACTGGCTGGACCGGTGGCCCTTATGGCATCGGCTCTCGCATCAAGCTCAAGTACACACGCGCTATCATCGACGCCATTCACAAAGGTCTCTTGGACGATGTAACCTACACCACGGATCCAATCTTTGGCCTGGCAGTGCCCACCACCTGCACCATTGTGCCAGATGAACTGCTCATCCCCAGAAACACTTGGAGCGATGGCGAAGCATACGATGAACAGGCGCGCAAGCTGGCAAATCTCTTCATCAAGAATTTTGAAAAGTACAAGGCAGGCAGCAGCGAGGCGATTATCAACGCTGGACCTTCATTGTAGATCATCCATTTATATTCCTTTAGCTTTGTTTTAAAACGCTCTACAGATTTTTGTAGGGCGTTTTTTTCGTTTGCATGAGAAAATTACATTCAGGCCGTGCTAAACGGGCACGGTTGGTTATAATCCCGATTAAGTTACCCGAATCTTTGCCACAAAAGACACAGAGATTTGTGAGGCTTATGCGCCAATCTTTATCCTCTCAGTTTACTCTGTGGCTTTTTCGGATAGATTCTTAATCTATGCAAAAATGGGAGTGTTCCGTTGACCCCTAAGCACCATCGTTTGGCCCTTCGACTTTGCTTCATTTTGCTCATATTTTTAATTGGGAATTTACTGGTATCCCTCTGGCAGCAGCAGGCCTCGATCAATCTGGCCATTGCCAAAGGGCAACGGCTATATATGTCACCTGACGGCCAACCAATCGGGTTGGATGCTGAGGAACTGGCAAATTTGAATACGGCCGAATCCAGCCTCATTTTTGTGGATGCCCTGCCGCTTAGCCTGGCAGAGTCCCGCCCCTGGGCCGAGCTGGGCTGCACCGTCAACAACTGTGCCCACGCCACCTACTTTGATCGAGAAAACGGAAGCACACTCAACCAAATTATTTCCCTGCAAAACAATGCCGTTTTGGCCGAATGGCAAGACGCACTGGCTCGCCCTGCGGGCAGTAGTTTTGTCGCTGAGGAAGCGATCCAAATTGCCGCAAATGACCCAGCGGTAACGGCCGTTCTTGGCGACATCGGCGCAGGTGATCCAGCGATGATTCCCATGTCCGCCTGGCTGGCGGATGATGCCTGCCGTGACGATTGGTGTGTTGATCTCACCTTTCACAATCCAGAGGGAGACGGCCGTATTTTCCACGTCTTCGTCAACATGAGCCAGCAAATTGTTGCCCGCACCTTTTACACCCGCGCTCGCCCTGACCTGGATGTCCCCATGCCCGTTTCGGAACGCGCCGCCTTCACCGACGGCTGCCACGAGCAAGACGGCTGGAGCGTCTGCTGGGAGATGACCGCTCAGGATGGGGTTCTTTTCCGTGACGCCACTTACAATGACACGCCCATCTTCAGCAACATTAAAATCACCCAGATTGAAGCGTGGTATCCCAGCTGGCCTGGTGGCTATCGGGACGAAATTGGCTTTGCGGCCACCGTGCCTCCCTTTGGCGATACCATCGTCAACGATCTGGATGACGGCTTTGAAGTGCGCCAACTTTTCACCGAATTTACCCGCTGGCCCAACTGCATCTGCTGCTACCGTTACGAGGAAATCATTCGCTTTTTTGCCGACGGCAGCTTTGAGCCGCGCTTTATTTCTTACGGGCCGGGTTGTGATGATTTGTCTATTTACCGGCCGTTTTGGCGCATTGATGTGGATTTAGACGGTCCAGAAGATGATCGCGTTTGGCTGTGGCAAGAAACCGAATGGGTAGCTGTTGAAACCGAGCAGGAGCTTTTCCCCTTTGTCGATGATTTAGGGCCAGATGGCTTTAAGCTAGCCACTGGTAGCGGCGATTTACTTTACCGTTGGACCATGCTGCCCACCGACCCGCTTGGCCTGGACGAAGCCCGTTTCTTCATCCTCAAGGAAAACGAGCTGGAAGGTGAACAGCCGCTCTCCCCTGGCCCTGGAGATACCTTCCAGCCGCCACGCCAATGGCTTAATGATGAACCTGTTTTTGGCGAAGATATTGTGCTCTGGTATGTGCCTTTGCTCAAAACCAAGAAGACGGAGCCGATCTGGTGTCAGCCAGACCCTGAGCCGGGCATTAACCAGTGCGAAGCCATTCTTCGGGTGGAGATGACCGATGAACTGCCACAACCTACGACCGAAGAACTAGCGGAAATGGCAGCAACCGCCACGCCGGCTCCCACAGATACGGCCGTAGCGCCCGCACCATCTCCCACACCACGCCCCGTTCCAGGCGACACCGCCGAAGAAATCCTAGTCAACGCTGGCTGTGGCTCCTGCCACGCCATTGGCCCGATTGGCGAAGGGCATAAAGTTGGCCCAAACCTTTCCGCCATCGGCTACGAGGCCACCGGGCGTATTCCAAATATGACTGCGGCCGACTACATACAGCAGTCCATTTTGGAACCAAACTATGCTCTGGCACCCACCTGCCCCAACGGACCTTGCCTGCCCAACATCATGCCTCAGGATTACAACCGGCGGCTGACGTCTGAACAGGTAGAAATGATCGTGGATTATTTACTGGCGCTGGATGGCACACAAACGGCTGAGGATTTTACAGTGATTGGCGAGGATGGCACGGCCGTTTTCCCCAAGGGCGGCAGCGCGGCCAAGGGCAATAACGGTGTCGTGGCAGGTATTGACATATCATCAGTTTCTGTGCAGCTCATCATAATTGGTGTTGTCTTTTTACTAACGCTGTTCTTGGTGTGGAAACGGCCGTATGAAGAAGAGTAACTCTTCCCAGATCAACCGTAAGCAGATGTGAAAGTTAAGTAGATAACATAAGAAATGTATGACTTACGCGTTGACAAAAAACGGCAGAAAGACAATACTGGACATATCATTAAAAGTATCAGATCAATTTAAGGATTTTACAGGAGGAACACTGTGTCAGAAGCATTAGATCAACTGGTTGAACGTGCTGTAAACGATAAAGAATTCCGCAAACTTCTCTTCAAAGATTTGGACAAAGCACTTGAAGGGTACGCTATCACTGATGAAGAACGTACCGCACTAGAAAACTTAGACGAAGAAAACTTCGACGAATTTGCCGGTGGACTCGGCTCTCGCACCACAAAAGGCATTTGGCCCGGAATGGGGTAAAATTAACCAAGTCTTGATTTTATATTTTTAAAGCCTAAGCCAATTTCGCTTAGGCTTTTTTCATTACAATTCTCTTTCTAATTGTTCAGCTTCTGTTAAATAGCGATGTCCTAATGATGTTGTTGAATGAGAATCAACCTGCAACAATAAATGCCCAGCTCGCTTCATACAAAAGACACGATCCATATACCGGGACCGTTGATTTACAGCTTTCACACATTCTTGTATATAGTCTATTTTCCTCGACTTTAATGGTTCAATCTCAGCTAATCGTATCAAAAGCAAAGGCTTATAATCTGGACATCCTGAGCGAGTGATTCTTGCTAATCCCTCATGCAAATACATTTCTGCTTTTTCAAAATCATTGGATTTGATTTTTATCACACCAAGATAATAATATGAAGCAGGAGCCCACCATGACAACTGTTTTTCTTCGATTAATTCAAGCGCTTGCAGCAGTAATTCTTCAGCAATTATGCTATTTCCCGCTTCCATTTCTAACTGGCCTAATCCAATAAGAAGTCGGACGCTTTCTTCAGGATAGCTATCGGGTTGCCTATTAATTACCTCTTTTGCAATGGCAAAGTGATCTCTAGCATCATCCCACTCTTTAAGTACACTGCAATAATCATAGCCCCAGTACAAGTTCATCTCAATCATTTGGCGTGAATGTTGAAGAGGGTCAATTAGTTCCAAAGCCTCTTCAAAGTTTGCTAAAGCAGCAGGAAATTTTCCCAAGTAAGCAAATACCGCGGCCTGATTGTAAAGTGTAATTGCCAACAAATTCCTGCTTGTGCTTCTACCTAATTCAATAGCTTCATGAAATGTTTCAAGGGCATTTACTGCTTTACCTGCTTCAAATTCAATAAAGGCAACATTATTTTGGGCAAAACCAATGTTTACAGGCGTACTAAAATCTCGGGAAAGGCGCACGCTTTCTTGCATTGCCTCCAAAGCTCTTTCAAGGTCTCTCTGGCCATAGTAAGTAAATCCAATTGCTTCCAAAGTAAGGGCCAAGCGATAATTATTTCCTGTCCTTTTACAAATCTCCCGTGCCTTCTCAAGGTACTTTATACCAAGGTTATGATTCAGCTTAGAACTCGCCGCCCATCCGGCCGAAATGTAAGCACGGGCTAATTGATCTTCATCAATCTCATCATTTGGATTGTTTATAGTTTTTGCTGTCAGGGCTTGCACTTCATCAAAATCACCTTGACGGTAGCGAATCTCGGCCATGAGGTTGTAGGCAACGGCCGTTGATCCTTGATCACCATTTTTATCAGCTAAGGCCAGCGCATTTTCTGCATCGGCAAAGGCAGTGGCCAGATCGCCCAACAAGATCAGCACGTTGCCACGTGAGAGGTAAAGATGTACGGCCGTTTCCCACAAGCTCTCATCATCTAAAGCAACCAGATGGCGTTCGGCCAGATTGTATAGATCAATGGCTTCCCGGTTGGCAAAGAGGTTGCGGGCTTCGTCGGCGGCCAACAGGGCAAAATGCAGTGCTTTGCTATGGTTATCGGCCCGACTGTAATGGTAAGCCAGCACCGGATGCAGCGGCTTGAGGTTGTGCTCATATTTCATTGCCAGCCAACTGGCAACAGCCGCATGAAGCTGCTGTCGCCGAGCGTAAGGCAAGCTTTCATAGGCCACTTCATGGGTCATGGCGTGCTGGAACAGGTAAATCCACTCTGGATCGGCCGTGATGAGCCGTGTCATTTCCGCTTCGGACAGATCTACCAACAATTGCAGCACCGTTTGCTGCAACGGTGTATCAGCAATAACCTGCAACGGCTCGACGGAAAATTGCCGCCCGATGACTGAGGCCACCTGTAACAAATCGCGGCCAGCCGGGGGCAGTCGATCCAAACGAGCCAAGAGCAAGCCATGAATGGTGTCTGGCACCTGCATACGGGCCAGTTCCGCTTCGTCTACCTGCACACGGCCGTTTACCCGCAGCACGCCTGCCCCCATCATCACGTTTAGGGCCTCTTCCAAAAACAATGGATTCACCGGACTGTCGCGCCCTTCGCGGTCACGCATGCCCAAATGCTGTTCTACCGCCTGTGGCAGCTCAGATGTGCCGACCAGTTGGGCCAACATCTGCCGCGCCGACCCCGGTGAAAGATCCACCAGTGGAATAGGGATGCAAGACGGCCGTTCCACCGCCGCAATCTCCACTGACTCACGCGCACGAAAGGTAAACGCCAGGAAAATAGCTGTCCCATCCAGATGGCTGCCCACATCATCTAACAACGCCAGCGTAGCCTGATCTGCCCACTGCAACCCTTCCAGCACAATGAGCAGCGGCTGCTGGGCAGCAATGGCCAAACAACAGCGGCGAACCAGCGAGAACAGGCGCACCTGGCGTGCCTCGGCCGTCAGTTCACCAAGGCTGGCAGACTGGGGCATCGGCAGCCCCAGCAATTCACGCCATAAGCCGACGTCATCCCCTACATTCGGCACGAGCGCCTGCGTTTTCATGACGACGGCCGTGATTTGCTGCATAACAGGCATACCGGTAGCCAGGCCAAAATATTCGCGCCAGACATCGCGCCATGGACTGTAGGGCGTATCCTTCGTATGCGGATAACAGACACCAATGAGGCCCAGGCCTTCATTTTCTAGCCAATGGTGCACGCCAGTAGCCAACAAGCGCGATTTGCCCACACCCGTACCGCCATAAACGGCCGCTGCACCACCGATCCCGCGCAGGGCCGCATCCATGCCGCCCAACAACAAATCCAGCTCTTCCTCGCGCCCAACCAACGGCCGTTCCCAGCGATCAATATACGCCTGCATCAACGTGGTAACAGCCCGATCTCGCTGCACCAAATGGGGCGTAACGGCCGTTTGCTTTCCTTTGAGATAAATGGCCGGGAGCGGTTCACACTCAATCACCTGGCGAGTTCGTTCAGCCGTAATGTGATCTGTCAAAATTGCGCCCGGATCACATACCTGCATCAGCCGCGCCGACTGGTTGACCACGTCGCCAACCACCGTGTACTCACGCCGCGCCGACGACCCCACCGGCCCAGCAAACACCTTGCCGACCGAAACGCCGATGCGCTGCGCCTCAATGAAGTTTGGTTTTTCCCGTTGCAAAGCCAGCAAACAGCGCAGTGCTTGCTCCGGCGTATCTGGGGCCACAGGCGCACCAAACATGATATGCAACTGGTTACCTTTGTCCCCGGTCAGTACGCGGTTAACCCGCGCATTTTCCTGGCCGAAACGACTCACGACTTCGCAGGCCCATTCGTAATACGCCTGCAGCTGGCGACCCAAATCGGCCGTTTCAATCGCAGAGGAATCATCCTGCCGATTTTTGTAATCGAACTGGACAAAAACGGTGGTGACGGGGCGATGCTCGGCAATCTCCGTCGCGCCGGTAGAGACAAGGCGACGGTAAAGCGCCGGTGGTACAAAGGGCAAGATCAATTCGGCTAAACGGCGCTGAGCCGCTTCGTCATAGTTGGACCAGTTGAGGATTGGTTGGGTTGGTGGCGGGGAAACGGCCGTTTCCAATTTTTGAAACGCGCCGTCAGCAGGCAAACCCGCCTGCCGCAGCACGGCGGAACTGGCAATGATGTCTCCTGAGCTGGCCTGCCGTTCCGCCATCGCTGCTTCATCAACGGCCGTTCCCGTCAGCACAAACTCCAGGCTCTGCTGCGGATGACCAACGACGAGTTCCTGGCAACGGCCGTACCCCACCCCAATCTTTATCGTCAGCTTAAAAAAGGGATGTTTGCCGGGGGGGCGATTGGTCACGACGCGATTAAAACTCGTCAGCATCAACTGCTGCATCATCTGGGCACAAACCAGGGCGCGCTGTGCGGCCGTACCATCCAGGTTAGGGAAATAGACCGACATCGCATCCCCATAAAAATGGTTCACCGCGCCGCCCAGCTCGTGAATCACGTCAATCATCGCTGTAAACGTCACCAGCAAAACGCGGTTCAGCTCCTCCGCCCCGCGCGGCCCATCCGAGGCCAGCTCCTCCGACATGCCTGTAAAGCCAGAGATGTCCGAAAACAGCGTAGCCGCATTTAGCGCGTGCGGTTCACCCGGCGTGGGTAACCCTCGCCGCAAAATGCGATCCGCCAACGTGGTGGGAATATACGCAGCCAACTGGCGTAAGGTATCGCCCGTGGCTAACTGTTCTTCGCTTGCTGTACTCGTGGACATTGTTCCTAATTTTGAGATTGGAGATTAGAGGCTGGAGATTACTCAATCTCTAATCTCCAGTCTCCAATCCATTATTCAAGCTAGAATGAATGGCTACCTACTCATCCTCTTCATCATAATGGGGATAATACCGCGCATTTAAATAGCCAATAAGTCTCCCCGCCGGATCAATTGGCAAATCTCGCCCAAAATAAACATGTTGATGGCCATAATCAAAAGCCAGGCTATTGTGCTTCTCACTGTAATAAAATGGGGTGATATGCGCTCGGTCAAAAGCGGTGGTAATGCCAAAGATCGAAACGGGACGGCGCACGATGAGCATGTCGTTATGAACAAATAAGATCTCACGACTCGCGGCATAATATTGCCATTGCCCCCAAACAAGACGCCCCAAAATGTATAAAAGATAAAGTAGCACCAGCAGCATCACGGTAAAAACAAAGGCAAATCGCTCACCAGAAAAAGCTGTTTGCCAGATAAATACAAGGCCAAAAACAAACATCCCCACCCAGGTAAGCAGCATGGCGCTGTACAACACTAGGTAAACCCAATGCCGCTTCACCGGCAAGACAACCTTCAGCCGTTCATTGTTCTCTTCAAACTGGATATTTTCAATACTAGGTAGCATACAGCTCTATTTTATAGCAGCCTATCTAAACTTTCGACCCGAGTTTAACCACAGGTACGGTACACTTGTTATTCAAATTTAACTGTAGGCAACACCATCTCATTTGAAAATGCGAGGGAAGCATCAAAATTATCCGAACCTGAGTAAAATTAGATGTACAAATTTGCGCAGTCTATTTCGAAGGAAAACATATGGAGCAAAAACGTGTTGTGGCTTTCTATCAAGTTGGGCTTTTCATTCTTTTGATTGCTTTGATGGCTTGCACCAGCAACATCGAAGTTGAGCAAACTCCTGCCGCGCCGCCGACTCCTGACAACAGCACCTATTCCTTCACCGGCAGCGTCAATCGTGGCGAGAGATTTGAACACGTTCTACCCAACGGCCTGGTCTTCAGCTTAATTCCTACGGAATATGCTGAGCTGGGATGGGTGGGATGGATGATCCAAATCGCACCACCAACTGAACCAGATCACAATTACGCTGGCGTCGTCACTCCGCCATTTCGGGGCGTCAATGCTTTGCAAATTATAGGCTGGCACTTTAGGAACGCAGACAATACGGGACCAAATGAAGGCAGCGTCAACGCACCTCAAGAGAAACGAGATTTCTTATTCGTCACCAATGAAGGAGATTATCAGATGGCCTTTTCTGCCGTCGATTGCATTATGCATCCATCGCAGTGCGAAGATATGGATAATCGGGAAGCTTTTGCCATTCATGAAAATATCCCTAAATCGGAAGGAACGTTGTTGATCACAGAACTGGAACTAGGCAACCTGATACCAGAACAGCAAGCCTGGATCGAACACATGGCATTCGAGGTAGAGATTCGTTGGTCGGCTGAGGAAATGAAATAATCAAACCTCGTGGCAGGCGGCAAAGTGCAGCGGTTCAAGCTCACGCCAATCGGGGTCGGATTCCTGGCAGTGGGGCTGGGCAATGGGACAGCGCGGGTGAAAGCGACAGCCGGGCGGCAAGTTGATGGGGTTCGGCGTTTCGCCCTGCAAAATAATGCGTTCGCGGCGCAGCTGGGGATTGGGTACGGGCATGACAGAGAGGAGCGCTTTGGTGTAGGGATGGTACAGCTTTGGAACGGGATTAAATCAAATTCAGATTGCCCCGCAATGGCCAGTTGGCTGAGAATTTTCCCAACAGCGAGGCAAACTTAGAAGCATGATCTGCCCCTACGGCCACGGCCACGTTGGGATGCTCCGGCAGCGTGTCCAAGATAATATCCCGGTCGGGTGGCATGGTGTACAGGCAAGTTTTGGTCATGATCACGGGGCCATGTGCCGTGGGAAAAGAAATTAGGCACTTATTATCCAATCTGAAATCCATCAAAAGGTTGAGGGGCGTTGTCATGGTCTTCAATTTCCCACGTTTTACGCCAGAGCGAACTAGCCCCATCAATGCGAATCGACTCCCCACTAATGTAACTGGCTGCTGGTGAGAGCAAAAAAACGATGGCTGCGGCCGTTTCGCTCTCTGTGCCCATCCGTTTAAAAGGAATATCCTTCACGACTTCCTGGATAAAATTCCGAGCGGCTTCTGGATAATTGTCCAAACCGCTGGATTCAATGAGGCCAGGCGCAACGGCATTGATGCGTACCCCGGAACGGGCCCACTCCACCGCCAGCGTTTTTGTCAGGTTCTCCACACCAGCTCGCGCCGCTGCCGAATGCACCATGCCAGGGAAACCACGCCAATTTTCCATCAGCATATTGACGATGGTCCCGCCATGGTCACGCATCGTTTGATTGTATGCCTCACGACACATCAAAAACGTGCCCGTCAGGTTGGTTTCTACCACGGCATGAAACCCTTTTTTGCTGATGAACTCCGCCGGGCTTAGAAATTGACCACCGGCGTTGTTGACCAACCCATGCACCACACCCTGCTGGGACAGCACAGCGGCAAACAATGCCTGCACCTGCTCCTCTTCACGAATGTTGCACGTAAACGTAGAGGATGCACCGCCCATTTGCCTGATTTCTTGGTGAACGGCCGTTAACTTCTCCAACGTCCGTCCCACCAACACCACATGTGCGCCTAACGAAGCCAGCTCAACGGCCGTTGCCCGGCCAATGCCGCTGCCGCCACCCGTCACAATAATCGTCTGCCCGGCAAATAAATCTGCCCTAAAAATGGATTGATAGCTCATGCCAACGTTTACACTCACCTCTGCCTGACGACAAAAATCTCCAATCTCTAATCTCTACAGAATCCCTACCCGCTCAAAAAAGACGCGTATCGCTTCGGCTACAGCGCGCGGTTTTTCTACGGGGGACGAATGGCCCGCGTCAGGAATCACCCGCATGCGGCAATCGTGGATGCGGTCAGCCATTGTTTGCGCATAAGAAGACGGCGTGGCGGCATCATGTTTGCCCACAATGACCACGGTAGGCGTCTGAATCTTCCCCAACTGATCCACCACGCTGTCGCGGCTAAAAATAGCATTGGCAAAAGCAGTAACCGCTTTGGTATCGTGGCCCGTGATAATGCTGCGCCACTTCTTCACCTCAGCCTGCCGTTGGGAATCCTTGAGGAAGGTCTCATAGAACAAAATAGACATCACGCGGCCAATGACAGGCCGCCAACCAACCAGGTTTACTGTTTTGAGCAGCAAATTATACTGCTTCAATTTACCCGGCTCTTCCGCATCGGCCGCTGTGTCGATGAGAATGAGTGACCGGAGCAGCTCCGGTCGGCGCAGCGCAATACGCAGCCCGACAAAGCCACCTGTGGACATGCCCACAAAATGTACGGGACCAATTTCCAACGCTTCGATGAGGGCGATGGCGTCATTAACAAGCGAATCAAGGTCATAGCTGCTGGTGATCACTTCGGAACGGCCGTGTCCCCGATGATCATAAGCAATGCAGCGAAACCGGTCCTGGAACGCTTCAATTTGACCATCATACATGGTATGATCCATCAAATAGCCATGCGAAAACAGCATCACCTCAGACCCCGATCCTTTTTCTTCATAAAACAGTTCAACATCGTTAACCCGAATTTGCGACATGGGAATCCTCCTCCTCGTCTTGCGAGGGTAGTTGCTTGGCTAACGGCCGTTTGCCTTTCCCCGTCACCCGCTGCCACAAACCAGACGGTTCACGGCCTTGGAAATCGGCCAAAAGCAAAATGAAGCTTGATAAGATGCCTAACCCAATGATGATGTAAATAATGGTGAATAGCTTGCCAACGGCCGTTTGCGGTGAAAAATCACCGTAACCCACCGTTGTCAGCGTAATGACGCTAAAGTAAAAAGAATCCAGCCAGCCCCAGCCTTCTACCTGATGGTAAAACCAGGTGCCGGTAAGCAAAATCAGCACCACAGACCAAAACAAACCGCGAAATTCTGGCTCCTTTAGCCCATCCCGAATGCCCCGAAACAGGCGCAAAATGAAAATAAAGAGTGCTGGCATAAATCACCCTTCCATGACCTCAACGGCTGCCCGCGCCATCAATGGAATCATCGGACCAAAGGCAGCAAATCGCTCGTCTTGCGTCTGCCCGCGCGCATATCTTATGTAAATCTGAGCGATGATCACCACCAAGCGGAACAAGCCTAATGTATGGTAAAAATTGATGTTATGGACGGAACGGCCGCTTTTCTGTGCATATCGAGCTACCAATTCCCGACGGGTCAAAAAGCCCAAATCACCCGTTGGCATCATGGCCATTCCCTGCAAATAAGGCGGGTCCGTTGGTTCCGTCCAGTAACACAGCAGCGCACCCACATCCGACATCGGATCGCCCAGCGTACACATGTCCCAATCAAAAATCGCCACCAGCCGCCCTGGGTCTGCCGCATCAAGCATCACATTATCCAGCTTGTAATCATTATGCACCAGCGAAAACTCAGTGGAAGGTGGCAAGTTAGCTTTTAACCAATTGTAGGCGCTGTCCATCTCTGGCACCTCTTCCGCTTTGGCGGCGTGCCATCGTTTGTACCAACCCTCTACCTGCCGTTCGATGAACCCGTCCGGCTTACCCAAATCAGACAAGCCCAGCGCGGCATAATCAACGGCGTGGAACGCAGCCAGAGCATCCACCAGCGCCTCACTTATGCGGCGCGGGGCATCGGGCATGTTAGCAAACTGTGGTGGCAGCGTGCGCCGCACCACCACCCCTTCGCGCCGCTCCATCACAAAAAAATCTGCCCCGATGATTTCTGCATCCTGGCAGTACAAAAAGGCACGCGGCGCAGTTGGCAGCACCTGGTGCAGCACAGATAGCACTTTGTACTCCCGCGCCATGTCATGCGCCGATTTGGCCACGGGACCCAGCGGCGGACGACGCAGTACGTACTCATGGCTGTCATAATCCAGCAGATAGGTTAGATTAGCTGCCCCACCACCAAACTGCCGCACAGTTAGCTCGTTTTCGCTGCCGGGCAGTTTACCTCGCAGATACGCCGCCACTTTTGCCACATCAAATCGCTCATCCGGTCGCACTTCAATTGTGTCTTTCATCTTGCCAAAGTCCCAAATTAGACAATTTTTAGTCGATAATTAGACGATAAAATCCTAAACGACCACTCACTGTACGAGAAGCGGTAGCGCAGCGACATGACTGACCTACTGATTACCGACCTACTGAATATCGATTACTGGTACTGGGCAAAAATCCGCCTGGCCACAGACCACTTATGCACTTCATCTGGCCCATCGTAGATGCGGGCGGCGCGCTCGTGGCGGAACCAGTAAGCGATGGGCGTGTCGTCGGTCATGCCCAGGCCACCGTGGGCCTGCAAGGCGCGATCCAGCACCTTCTGCAGCACCCCAGCCACATGGAACTTAATCAGCGAAATGTCATCTCGGGCAGCATACTGGCCTTCTTCATCGATGCGCTTGGCGGTGGCCAGCACCATGAGGCGCGCTGCGTTGATTTCTGCGCGGCCTTCAGCGGCCCAGTTCTGGATGGTTTGCTGCCCGGCTAACGGCCGTCCCGGTGCCACTTCTCGCTTTAAGGCATGACGACACATTAGCTCAAACGCCCGCTCACAAATGCCCAACCAGCGCATACAGTGGTGAATCCGGCCGGGTCCCAACCGTTCCTGAGCAATGGCAAAACCTTCGCCCTCTTTGCCCAGCAGGTTGGTTTGCGGCACCCGCACTTCGTCATAGCGCACCTCGGCATGGCTGGCCCAACCGTCGCCCGGTTCACCCATCACAGAAATATTGCGCACAAGCGTATAGCCAGGCGTGTCTAACGGCACCAGAATCTGGCTGGCCCGTTCATGGCGGTTGGCTTCTGGGTTGGTAATGGCCATCACCACAGCAAAGGCAGCGCCGTCGGCCGAGCTGGTAAACCATTTGTGGCCGTCAATGATGTAGCTGTCGCCTTCGTGAACGGCCGTACAGCTCATCATCGTTGGGTTAGAGCCAGCATGTTCCGGTTCCGTCATCGAAAAACAGCTGCGAATCTCGCCGCGCAGCAGCGGCATCAAAAACGTTTCTTTCTGCTCCGGCGTACCATGATCGATCAAAATTTCCATGTTGCCTGCGTCCGGGGCCTGGCAGTTAAACACGTAATGCCCAAAGGGCGTTTGTCCCAGTTCCTGGCTCACCAGCCCATGCTCAAACAGCGTCAGCCCTAGGCCGCCATATTCTTTTGGCACCTGCGGCAGCCATAGGCCCAATTCCTTCACCTTTTGCCGCTTCTCTTGCAATGTTGGCTCCAACGCCTTAAACCCGTTCGCTAAATACTCACGCTCCAGGGGAAACAACTCTTCACGGACAAATTCACGAATTGTGGCTAAATTTTTCTTAAATTCTGGGGAAAGATTAAACACTGTGGAAACTCCTTTCCACAGTAATCAGTAAATACTCACCGATTACCAATTACCGATTACTGAATCGCGTTGCCAATAAACTGCCCACCATCAATCAACATTGTTGCGCCCGTGGTGAAGCTGGAAGCGCCGGAGGCGAGGTAAAGGGCCATGCCCGCCAGCTCTTCCGGCTCAGCCATGCGCCTTTGGGGAATCTGTTTCATAACCATTTCATTGAGCTGCGGATTACCCCATATAGCTGAACTAAATTTGGTTTTGATGAAGCCAGGAGCAATAGCGTTCACCTGGATGTTATCCCCAGCCAATTCTGCCGCCAAAACTTTTGTCAGCATGAGAACGGCCGCTTTGCTCACACAATACACCCCCATCCCCGGCTGCGGCTCCAAACCGGCAATGGAGGCTATGTTGATAATCTTGCCCCCACCCCGTGCCTTCATGCTGGGCACACACAGTTTGGCTACGCGAAAAAAACCCTTGACATTCACATCTAATATTTTGTCCCAATGGCTATCTTCAGCGGTGATTGCTGGGCCAAAGTGGGGATTTGTAGCGGCATTATTGACCACAATATCAATCCCCCCAAACGCTTCGGTTGCTTGAGCGATTAGGGTGGTAACGGCCGTATCATCCCCTGTGTGCGCCGCAATCGCCAGCGCCTCGCCACCATTGCTCTTGATGATCTCGGCTACCTCATCCAGCGCCTCCTGCTTTCGGCTGGCCAGGACAACTTTAGCGCCAGCCGCAGCATACATTTCGGCAATCGCCTGCCCAATGCCCCGCGAGGCACCGGTAATTAAGGCCACTTTTCCAGATAAATCAAAATCAGGTTGACTCATTTTTTCTCCTTCGATAATGGGACGCAGATGAACGCTGATGAACGCTGATCAAAATCTTGTAAATCTGCGAAATCTGCTGATTTTCAATTCATGTATGCCGTTTAGCGTCCCTTGAAATCAGGAGCACGCCGCTCGGCAAAGGCCTTTACACCTTCCAAATGATCATGGCTGGGGATGGTTTGCTTTTGCAGGCGGGCTTCATACTCGATGGTGCTGGCCAAGTCATGCTGCGCCGCGTGATTCAGCGCATGTTTAGTGAGACCCAGAGCTAAAGTCGGCCGTTTGGCCAGCTTGTGCGCCCATTCAAGCGCTTCCGACAACAGTTGGTCTGGGGCAGCCACTTTGTTCGTCAGGCCAAACGCCAGGCAGCGCTCTGCCGGAATACGCTCCCCCTCAATGGCAATCTGGTAAGCACGACTGTAGCCAATCTGCCGCACCAAAAACCAGCAGGCACCGGCATCCGGCAACAGACCAATGTTGCTGAAGGCCATCATGAGGCTGGCATCCTCGGCCATCACCAATAAATCGCAGGCCAGGGCCAGGGCAGCACCAGCGCCAGCAGCTACCCCATTCACGGCGGCAATCACGGGCTTCTCAATTGTGGTAATTAATCCCATCAACGGTTGATAATTGTTCAAGATGCCATCATACACCTGTTCGGCCGTGGGCTTTTGGGCAAAATCAGACAGGTCTGCCCCGGCGCAGAAACCCTTGCCCGCGCCGGTCAACACAATGGCGCGCACGTTGTCATCATCGCGGGCGTGGCTGAACGCAGCCCGCAAATCCTCGTTTAGCTGGGCGTTGAGCGCGTTACGCCGCTCCGGGCGATTGAGGCTGATTTGGGCGACCTGATCATCATGCGCGTACAAAATGGTTGAGAAAACGGGAAGATTTGCGGACACAGCATCTCCTTCATGGGTAGTCAACATGGGTATTCTGAGGAATGGTACCAAACTATAATCGTCACAGAGCATTTGTGCAACGAGCACAGCAAGTGGAAATCTGGCTGTGATACTCACAGCTCAATAATCATTCTCGACAAAAGATGTCAGGAATCATGAGGTAAAATCTCTGCATCATAAGCATTTCCCCAGATACTTTCTGATAGATCGATGAATTGGCTCGCGGTTTCCGGGGAAATTCAGGAGCGAATCTTTATGAAATATGGCTTTGTCATTCCCAGCGGCGATGCGCGCACCGTAGCCGATTTGGCAAAAACGGCCGAATCCGCTAGCTGGGACGCAATTTTTGTCTGGGAACCGGTCTGGGGCATCGACGCCTGGATTAGCCTGACAGCCGCCGCCATGCAAACCGAGCGCATTCGCCTGGGCACGATGATCACGCCCATTTCCCGGATGCGCCCCTGGAAGCTGGCCAGCGAGACGGCCACGCTGGACAATCTTTCCGGTGGGCGCGTCATTTTGGGCGTGGGGCTAGGCGCAGTGGACACCGGCTTTACTGCCTTTGGCGAAGTGGTTGATCGCAAAACCCGCGCTGAGCTGCTGGACGAAGGGCTGGACATCCTGACGGGGTTGTGGCGTGGTCAGCCATTTAATTACAGTGGCAAACATTATCAGGTGCAGGAATGTGACTTTTTTCCACCCCCACCACCTGTGCAGCAACCGCGCATTCCTATTTGGATGGTCGGTGCCTGGAACTGGCCCAAATCAATGGCCCGCGTCTTGCGCTACGATGGCCTGCTGCCCAACGTGCTGGATGCCCAAAAACAGCACCAGCCGCTTACCCCCGAAGCCGTCGCCGAAATGTCAGCCTTTGTTCAGGCGGAAAAGCCCAACGAACCATTTGATATTGTGGTTGAGGGCGAAACGCCAGGAGATCAACCAGAAGAGGCGGCGGAAGTGGTACGGCCGTATGCTAAAGCAGGCGCAACCTGGTGGCTAGAAGCCCGCTGGCAGGCACCTCGAACAACTGAAGGCGAACAGTTAGTCATGGACCGGATTCTGCAAGGGCCACCTGTTTTGAGTGAAAAGTAAGCAGTGCCCATATATTCACTTGGGGCCCGGTATATTCTTACACAACTTGCAAACTCTTGGCGTTGCTCTATAATTTGCAACTGTCCGGGGCATGGCGCAGCTTGGTAGCGCGCTTCGTTCGGGTCGAAGAGGTCGTCGGTTCAAATCCGGCTGCCCCGACAAATGTAAAAACGGCCGTTTCTCAAGTGAGAGACGGCCGTTTTTTTCTGCTTACTTGATTATTGCGTCCTTGAACCATTATTCCCCGGCAAAAGCAACCGGAAGCGTTTTGCGGCGTTGCCAGAGCATGAACACAAAAATAAGCGCGTTGATCGCCAGGCTGAAAAACACCAGCCAGGGCATAGTGTGCGCACCGAAACGCTCAATAGCCTGTCCAGTCAACCACGGCAGCACCACAGCCCCAAGACTGTCCCCCAAAATAATGATGCTGCTAACCGTTGCCGTCAATTTGATGGACTGCCCGGCCAGGTTGTAGCCGGTTGCCCAAATAGGGGCCATGAAAAAACCCACCATTACTGTCGCAACCCACAAGATGTTGACCGAACCCGGCGCGAGAATCGGTAAGGCCAGCGCGCCAAGTCCGCCCAGGAAGGCAACCGTCAGGATTTGTTCCGGTTCATAGCGCGCCGCCACGGCAATGGAAATACCGCGACCAATGGTAAACGCCAGCCAAAATCCGGAAGTCAGGTACGCCGCGCGCGTCGCATTTGCTAAATCAAGGGTCAGCGTATAGGTGTAAATCCAGTTGCCAAAAGTAATTTCAGAGCCAACATAGAAAAACAGGAACAGCATCGCAATGATGATTGTCAGCCAGGCTTTGCGCAGGTTTCCCTGTGACTGGATGTTGTCTTCCTGTTTATCGGGTTGTTCCGGGCTGCCGGTCAGGAACAGAACAAACAGGCCAACAAGCACGGCAAGCCCGGCCAATGCCCAGTAAGCATGCTGATAAGTACCCCCCAGCTTCAATACCTGAGCAAAAACTGTTGGGGCCAGAAATGCACCCAAGCCAAAAGAAAAATGCAGCCCGTTCATATAGGGCCCGGCGTTTTTGCCATGTGTCCACATCAGCAAGGTGTTAGCCCCTGTGTTAATCATGCCAACGGGCAGACCGTTAATAAAAAAGATCAGCAGCAGCACCGGCAGGCTGCCTGCCTGCGGTATAAGGGCAAACAACACGGCACTTGCCAGTTGAGCTAAGCCAAGCAAAAGATAGCCCCGCGATAAACGATCGAAAAGACGGCCGCTTATAGCAGTTCCCAACATGCCACCCAGGGCACCAAATAGAAAGATTGAGCCAATAGCCCCTAACGTGCTGCCGGTTTGTTCCGCCAGGGAAGGCAGCGCTGGACCAGTGATACCCAGGCTATAGCCCAGGCTCACGAAAAGGAGATAATAGCCGCTGGTGTTGCGGAGTTTTTCACTTTTTGTCACAAATTTATCCGGTTTGTCTGAGCCACGGTGCTCAACCAGCGGGCGCTGGCTTTAACGGTGCGCTGCTGCGTGCTGCGGTCCACGGCAATAATGCCAAATGTGGGACGGTAACCCAGCATCCATTCAAAATTATCAAAGGCAGACCAGGCAAAATAGCCGCGAATATCCAGCCCTTCTTCCCGGCAAGCGGCAACGCTTTGCAAGGCAGTCTGATAGTAAGCCAAGCGACGGCCGTCATCGGCTGTGCCAATGCCGTTTTCGGTAACCATCAGGGGAAGGCCCGTCATTTCGTGGGCGCGGCGCAGGGTTGCGCCAATGGCTTCCGGCCAAAATTCGTAGCCCATTTGCGTCACTTCTACGCCTTCTTCTGGGCCGAGCGCTCCGTCTGGACCATACCGCTCACGGGTATAGGTTTGTACGCCAACAAAATCATCCTGGCGGGCGGCTTCCAGGAACACATCTTGCAATTCCCAGCGCATCTTATCACGCACGGCTTCGCCGCCAGGCAATGCCTGCATATCGGACATAGCTATCGTTAAACCAACAAGAAGCGACGGCCGTTCCGCTTTAATCGCCTCTCGTGCCTGATGATGAGCCGCTATAATGACATCGCGCCCCAGAGCTGTTCCGGCAAACATAAAGGGGGCAAACTGCTCCAGTGTTGTGTGCAACGCTGCCGCCGCGTTCTTAAGGAACGTTTTATCAGGGCCACCAGCCATCCAAATCATAGCTGCCATACGGGGGATATTGACTTCGTTAATGGTGCAGACGACCTCGACCAGATCGCCCAGATGTTGGGTCACTTTTTGGGCATAACGGCCGAATTTTGCGGCCGTTTCCATATTTTGCCAGCCACCCTGGCTGATAAGCCAACGCGGCGAGGTGAAGTGATGATAAGTCACCACTGGCTTCAGACCGTGCGCATGGCAACTTTCACACATGCGGCGGTAATGATCCAGGGCGGCGGTGGAAAAACGGCCGTCTTCCGGCTCCACCCGGGCCCATTCCACCGAAAAACGATAACTGTTAAAGTCTAATTCGGCCAGCAGCGCCAAATCTTCTGGGTACCGATAGAAATGGTCAATGGCATCACCAGACGGTTCGGCAAAAACCGTGTTTGGCACATGCTCCATGACCCAAAAATCGCTGTTTGTATTGTTACCTTCTACCTGGTGTGCGGCCGTTGCCGTGCCCCATAAAAACCCTTGTGGAAATTCGTAATTCTTCATGGTCAATCCTTATTGGAAATGGCTTTATCTCAGGCAAAGACGCCAAGTTTTTTCCCTTTGCAACTTCGGGCCTCTGCGTGAGCATTCTCCTTACTTCAATTGGTTTAGAAAAGTTTGGGCAGCCTGCATAAAGGCCGGGTAGTTTTCCC
>JBNKLQ010000098.1:0-19707 GCA_050292445.1 Promineifilaceae bacterium (SeqCode)
CTCGATGACCCAGCACGTGCAAGCGATGCTAGATTGGCAAAAACAGGGCAGTATTGTCTTTGATTACGGTAACAATCTTCGGCAGCAAGCGTACAACAATGGGCTAGAAAATGCGTTTGATTATCCTGGCTTTGTACCGGCTTATATACGGCCGTTATTCTGCGAAGGTAAAGGACCATTCCGCTGGGTAGCCCTTTCCGGCGACCCCAACGACATTTACGCTACCGACGAGGCTATTTTGGAACTGTTCCCTGAAGATGAACATCTGTCCCGCTGGATCAAGATGGCGCAGGAGCAGGTGGAATTTCAGGGCTTGCCTGCCCGTATCTGTTGGCTGGGCTACGGTGAACGGGCCAAAGCAGGATTGAAATTTAATGAACTTGTCGCCAGCGGCAAGGTTAGCGCCCCGATTGTGATTGGCCGGGACCATCTAGATTCTGGCTCGGTGGCCAGCCCCAACCGGGAAACAGAAGGCATGATGGATGGCTCCGACGCCATCGCCGATTGGCCCATTTTGAACGCACTGATCAATGCGGTGAGCGGCGCTACCTGGGTGAGTTACCATCACGGCGGCGGTGTGGGCATTGGCTACAGCTTGCATGCCGGGCAGGTGATTGTAGCCGACGGCACGCCAGAAGCGGCGGCCCGCTTGGAACGGGTGCTCACAGTTGATCCAGGTATGGGTGTAGCCCGCCACGTAGACGCAGGTTACGAGCGGGCCATCGAAGTGGCCAAAGAGCGCGGTGTGAAGATTCCAATGATGAACTCGTAATTGTAGATTTTTATCAACAGATTTCGCAGATTACGCAGATAAAATCATTTCAATCTGCGTAATCTTTGATCTTTTCTTCTTTTCCTCAATTGGTGCTCTATGATGGTTGAAGCAGATTTACTCATTCACAGTGCGGCGCAGGTGGTAACGTGTGCCAACGATGTGCCTAAACGGGGCGCGGCAATGCGGGATGTAGGGCTAATTTCGGATGGGGCGGTGGTGGTGAAAGACGGCCGTATCCTGGCCATCGGTCCCACAGAAAGCATCCGCGAACGATACTCAGCCAGACAAACGATCAATGCCAGCGGCAAGGTGATTTGCCCCGGCTTTGTCGATCCGCATACACACGTTGTGTATGCCGGGGATCGCATCGACGAGTTTGAGCAACGCATTCGCGGCGCGACCTACATGGAAATTATGGCGGCGGGCGGCGGCATTGTTAGTACGATGCGGGCCACCCGCCTTGCTTCTGTGGACGAGTTAGTGGAAGCTACCCTACCACGCCTGGAACAAATGCTGCGTTTGGGCACGTCTACAGCTGAAGTCAAAACCGGCTATGGGCTCGATTTGGAGAGCGAGTTGAAGATGCTGGGCGCGATTGCCGCCCTGGATTTGGCCCAGCCCATTGACTTGATACCGACGTTTATGCCTGCCCACGCTGTGCCGCCGGAATTTAACGGCCGTTCCGCCGCCTACATTGATTGGGTAGTCAATGAGATGATTCCCGCTGCAGCTGACTGGTATAAAAAGAGCCATTTTTACGAAGACGGCCGTTCCCTCTTTTGTGATGTTTTCTGTGAACAAAACGCCTTTGATTTAGACCAATCCCGCCGCGTATTAGAAGCTGGCCTGGAACACGGTTTGCCTGCCAAAATCCACGCCGACGAGTTCACCTCGTTGGGCGGTATAGGGCTGGCGGTAGATTTGGCTGCAACCTCGGTGGATCATTTGGATGCAACGACAACCGAAGACATTGCCTTGCTGGCTGATTCAAACGTGGTGGGAATTGTGCTGCCCGCAGTGAACTTCAATCTGGGCAGCCACCATTTTGCCAACGCCCGTGCCCTGGTCGATGCTGGGGCAGCGGTGGCGCTTTCTACCGACATCAATCCAGGATCGGCCCCATGCCCGTCTGTGCCACTGGTGCTGGCGCTGGCCACCCGCTACCAGCGGCTGCTGCCTGCCGAGGCGCTCAACGCCGCGACCATCAACGCCGCCTTTGGTGTGGGATTGGCGGATCGGATTGGTTCGCTCGCTCCTGGCAAGCAGGCGGATTTGCTGCTGCTTAACTGCACGGATTTCCGACAGCTAACCTATCAATTCGGGGGTAATTTGGTGGAGATGGTAGTGAAGAACGGCCGTATCGTCTAAAAAGTTATCCGTCCTTCAATCCTCCAAACCAAGATGGCTCGCCGTTTTGCTTGCGCTTCTTCCCCCGAGCGTCATAAGCTTTGTAAGCTTACAACCGTACTATTGACAAAGTCATTTAGCCCTGACAAACGTTTTTCATCGGTGCCAGGGTTTAGACGATTACAACAATGTAATCCCACATAAGTACGAGGGAGTAATGACTGTTAGTACGGCCGTATCCTCCGCCAAAACTCACGCCATGAGTGTTATTGGGGAATCAAATTTAACGGAGCTTCAACTTCTATACTGGATAGGGCACCAATTGCGCCCATCCGCGACCCATTTCAATAATGCCTTCTCGTTTACCTTCCCGGTTTTCCTAGACCCTCCACTTTTTCAGGAGGCGTTTGTGACGGCCGTTCGCCAATATGATGCCTTACGCACCATTATTCGGGAACAGACCGGTACGCCCCAGCAGCATATTTTAGCCGAACCCCCAGCTCCGCTGATCTTTGTCGATCTTTCCCAGGAAGCTGACCCTCAGGCTTCGGCTGAAGTTTGGCAACAGCAGCGCGTACAACGGCCGTTTCAGCTCGATGGCTGCCTGTATGATTCTGCCTTGCTCAAGCTGGCTGACCAAAAATTTGTCTGGTTTCTCAATCAACATCACCTGATTACCGATGCCTCTTCATTTTTCCTCATCGCTGAAACTTTGCTGGGAATTTATGAGGAGTTACGCCAGGGTAAGGCGGTGACTTCGAGCGAAAAACCAACCTTTGCCAGATATGCGGCCAGCTTGCAACGACAGCAAGCCAGCAGCCGCGCAGCCAAATCGCGCACGTTCTGGCAGGAGAAATTGACGCAAAAACCGGACCAGCTTTCTTTTTACGGCCGTTCTCCGCAAAAGAGATCGGGCAAAGTACAACGTTGGACGCATAATCTAGGATCTGACCAAACAACACAGCTCATTGCTGTGGCTGAAAGCGCCGATTTGGGCGCTGTGACCTCTGAATTGCGCCAATTTTGCCTGATGGCCACCCTCTACTTTAGCTTGTTGCACCAGCTTACGGGTAAATCCCATCTGGGTTTTGTGACGACCATTCACAATCGGTCCACCCAGGTGAGTAAGCAAACCGTTGGCGTGTTGATGGAACTGTGCCCGGTGTTGGTGACCATCGAGCCGGAAGAAACGTTTTTGTCGTTGCTGCAAAAGGTCGTGGCAGAAATGAAGCAGCTTTTGCTACATTACCGCTATGGTGCCAGCCAGGCAGCATCTGATTTGGCACTGGATGTGATGTTTACCTTTGTGCAACGGCCGTCTCTTACCTTCGATGGACAGATAGTGACTCATGAGATTGTTCATCCTGGCTGTGGCAGCGAGCAGTTGGGTTTGCATGTCCATCATTTGGCCGACAGCAATAGTTATGATCTTTATCTTGATTTTCAGCAAGACAGCTTTTCCCCAGACGAGCAAGAGCACGCTAAGCAAACCGTGAAGCAGCTTATTAACACGTTGGCGGCTGATCTGGCTGCTCCCATCGCCGAGGCCGCCATCCCTTGGCCTCAAGTTGAGGTAGATGCAGAAGAGAAGCTGCAAGAGGGAGAAAACGGCCGTTTACGCCCTGCCTACGTTCCGCCTTCCAACCCAATCGAGGCAAAGTTGCAGCAGATTTGGGAAGAACTTTTGGAGCAGTCGCCTATTGGTATCCATGATGATTTTTTTGCTTTGGGTGGTGAATCGTGGCGGGCAATGAGTTTTCTGGGCAAGTTTGAAGCAGCAACGGGACATTATTTGCCGCTGGGAACTTTGCTTACTCACAGCACGATTGCCAGTTTGGCAGCCCAGATTGAAACGGCCGTTCAGCCCGAAGCCGCGATCCAGATCCAGCAAGGGTTACCGCATATGCCGCCTTTGTTTATTATCCCTGGTGCGGCGGGCAACACGCTGGCCATGGATCGTTTGGCGAAGCATCTTGCACCCGACCAGCCTGTTTACTCTTTCCAGATGCCTATGTTGGATATGGATAATTTACCTCTGGCCAAGGTAGACGAGCTGGCTACATTTTATCGTGAAGCGATGCAAGCTGTGCAACCTCATGGACCTTACTATCTGAGCGGTTATTCAGCGGGTGCCATTTTTGCCTACGAAGTCGCTCAACAGCTGAGAGCGCAGGGGGAAACAATTGGCTTTCTGGGGAACGTTGACATGCCCGCACCAAATTTCGCTAGCAAAAAGTGGCAGCGTTTTTGCCAAATGATGGCGAAAGTAATGCATCTTCCGGCCGCACTTGAGGAGAGAATTTATTTACTGGGGCGTGATCTCATGAACCGGGCGGCTTATTTTGCCATTCGTGGCTGGAAAGCATGGCTGAAGCGTTACGGCCGTCTCACTCAACGATTTTTGCAGATGCCGCTTAAGGAAAGATGGCATCGTTTGTGGCAGTACAGGCAGAACGTCGAGCAAAAAAGAGCTGTTGCCCAGGCCAACCGGCGAAACATATTGCGTGATATGGACCCCTCCAGTCTTACGGACCCACGGGCCAGAACTTTGTTTGACCTATATGACCGCGCCGTTCGCCAATATTTTCCCCAGCCTTACGATGGCCGTCTCACTTTGTTGCGCTGCCCATTAGGGCACGGCCGTAAAGAAATCCGCTCAGCTTATCCGCACTATGGCTGGCAGAAATATGCGCGCCAGCTGGAAACATACGTTATCGATGCCCCGGGGCATCTGGCGCTGCTCCATGAGCCGTCTGTGACCGACGTAGCTCAGGCAATACAAACTGCCTTAACCCAGGCAATAGAAAAGGAAAATACTGTATGAATGTGAAAGAACAAATCCGTGCTTTTGTCGCAGAAAACTTTTTGTTTAGTGCGAATGGTTTTGATTTAAGTGACGACGCCTCTTTTTTAGATGAAGGTGTGGTGGATTCCACCGGAACACTGGAGCTCGTCATGTTTGTCGAAGAAACCTTTGGTGTTGAGGTCGGTGATAACGAAATCGAGCCGGAAAACTTTGATTCCGTGGATAAATTAGCCGCCTACATTGCTCGCAAGGAAAACGTCGTCGCTTCTTGAAGTGCCAGACATTCACCATGAGAATACGCTCTCTTTACAGGGGGATGAAATGAAGTTAGTCCAATCCTTTCTTGAGGACAGTGCTGCCCAAACACCAAACAAAACAGCCCTGGTTTGCGGCGAGCAACGGTTGACCTACGTCCAAATTGATGCTATGGCTAATCGACTGGCCCAGGCATTGGTGGCCAATGGGGTAGGGCGCGGCGACCGTGTGTTACTTTTTCTAACCAACTCAGTTGAGTTGGTCGTAGGCATTTTTGCTACCTTGAAAGCCAATGCCGTGTTTGTGCCGGTGAATCATTCTACCAAGGCAGACAAGTTGCAATATTTGGCACAAGATTGCCGTGCGGCAGGAATCATTACCTGGCAGCGGCAGGCGCAAACGGCCGTTTCCCTGCAAGAATCCATTCCCAGCCTAAACACGGTGGTGATCGTGGGGGATGCGCCAGATGGCTGCTTGTCGTTTGCGGAGATTCAAGCGGACTATGAGGCGGAACGGCCGTCTTGCCACACCATCGATCAAGACCTGGCCTGCCTTATCTACACTTCTGGCAGCACCGGCGAACCCAAAGGGGTGATGTCCGCCCACAGTAATGTGGTTTTTGCTGCTTCGTCGATTATCACCTACCTGCAAAACCAGCCAGACGATATTGTTCTTAATTTGCTGCCCCTTTCGTTTGATTATGGTTTATACCAGCTGCTGATGACGTTCAAGTTTGGCGGAACCTTGGTGCTGGAGCGCTCCTTTGCTTATCCTGCGCAAATATTTAAGCGCATTGTGGCTGAACAGGTCACTGGATTTCCGTTGGTGCCGACCATCGCAGCTATTTTGCTGCAAATGGATTTGAGTTCGTACGATTTCTCCAGCTTGCGTTACATTACCAATACGGCCGCAGCCCTCTCGCCCAGTCATATTACCGCACTAAAAGAAAAGTTCCCTCAGGCGACGCTCTTCTCCATGTACGGTCTCACCGAAACCAAGCGCACGCTTTATTTGCCGCCCGAGCAGCTGTCTGAACGGCCGAATTCCGTTGGCATTCCCATTCCTGGTACCGAAGCCTGGGTAGAGGATGTTGAGACGGGCAGGCGGTTAGGACCTGGCGAAATTGGCGAGTTGGTGATTCGGGGCAGCCATGTAATGCGCGGTTATTGGGAAAAGCCTGAAAAAACGGCCGAACGCTTTCGCCCCGGGTCTCTTCCTGGAGAACGGTTGTGTTACAGTGGCGATCTATTTCGTGTAGACAATAAAGGTTTCTTTTACTTCGTTGGACGCAAAGATGACATTATCAAAAGTCGTGGGGAAAAGGTGGCGCCTAAAGAAATTGAAAACGTCTTGTTTAGCTTGAGTGGGGTGGTGGAGACGGCCGTTATCGGCGTGCCGGATCCTGTTTTAGGCGAAGCGATCAAAGCCTTTATTGTGCCCAAAGACGATTCGCTTACTGAAAAAGACGTTTTGCGCTACTGTCGCCAGCATTTGGAAGATTTTATGGTGCCACAGCAAATTGAGTTTCGGGATGCGCTTCCCAAATCCAGTAATGGCAAAATTGCCAAAAAGGATTTACGCTAATGTGCGGCATTGCGGGTATTCATCCCTTAAGACAGCCCAAACCGATTAAGCCTGAGATGTTACAGCGGATGTTGTCTACCTTGCGCCATCGTGGCCCAGATGAATCTGGCCTTTACCTGTTCCAAGATGAAACCAGCAGTGTTGGCTTTGCTCATGCTCGGCTGAGCATCATTGATTTGGCGGGCGGGCAGCAGCCATTGTGCAATGAAGACAGCACGCTGTGGATCACCTTCAATGGTGAAATTTACAACTACCGTGAATTGCGCCAGGAATTACGACAGGCCGGCCACCAATTTGCCACAGACAGCGACACAGAAGTGATTCTGCATCTGTATGAACAAGATGGTGTGGATTGTTTACAGCGGTTGAATGGCCAGTTTGCTTTCGCTATTTGGGATGAACGGGCGCATACGCTTTTTATTGCCAGAGACCGCGTGGGCATACGGCCGTTATTCTATACCATCCAGCAGAATCAACTCATCTTCGCTTCAGAGATGAAGGCGATTTTGGCGGCCTTACCAGACGCGCCCCAGCTGGATAAGACAGCGCTCGACCAAATTTTCACTTACTGGAGTCCGCTTCCACCACACACCATCTTTCAGGGTATCCAAACGCTGCCACCAGGCCATTTTTTATTGGCAACCGATGGTGAAATCAAAATAGAGCCATATTGGCAGCCAGAATTTCCCACTGCACGGCCGAACAATAACCAATCGCTGGATGAGTCGGCTGTGCAGCTGCGCCAGATGCTCACGGAGGCCACCCGGCTGCGACTACGGGCTGACGTGCCTGTAGGTGCTTACCTCAGCGGCGGATTGGACTCTTCTACAATTGCTGCGCTGCTCTATCACGACATCGGCCAGCGGCTGGAGACCTTCTCCATTGCCTTCACCGATAATGCCTTTGATGAGAGCAGCTTTCAACAGCAAATGGCAGCCCATCTGGGCACGGAACATCACGTCATTACCTGCACTCATGCCGATGTAGGCCACGCTTTCCCGGACGTTATCTGGCACACTGAAACGCCCATTCTGCGCACATCGCCTGTGCCACTCTATTTGCTATCTGACTTTGTGGAAAAAGCGGGCATTAAGGTGGTGCTTACCGGAGAAGGGGCAGATGAGTTTTTGGGCGGTTATAACATTTTCAAAGAAGCATTGATTCGTCGCTTTTGGGCACGGCAGCCAGCCTCTGAGATACGACCGCTTCTCCTCAAAAAGCTTTACAGCTACGTGCAAAATCTGGGAAATCCAGCTTACCTGGCTAAGTTCTTTGGCTATCGGTTAACCGAAACAACAGAGCCAGGCTACTCGCACCTGCTGCGCTGGCGCAATGGCGCGCGGCACCGTCGACTGTTTCATCCCCAGGTTTTGGCGGAACTGGCTGAGGAACGGCCGTTGCCCGATTTGCCACTTCCCACGGACTTTGCCAGCTGGACGCCGCTGGCCCAGGCACAATATCTGGAAATCCGCATCTTTATGGCCGAATATCTCCTTTCATCCCAAGGGGACCGCATGGCGATGGCCCATTCCATTGAGGGGCGTTTTCCTTTTCTAGACCATCACGTTATTGAGTTCTGCAATCAACTGCCGCCAGATTTTAAGCTGCGCGGCTTGAATGAAAAGCATATTCTGAAGCACGCCGTACGTGATTTGCTCCCAGCAGAGATTTGGCAGCGGCAGAAACGGCCGTATCGTGCCCCCATCCACCACAGTTTTTTCCCGGAGGGGCGGCCGTTGGATTGGGTGGCGGAGATGCTTTCACCACAAAAAGTGGAGGCGGCTGGCTGCTTTAATCCATTGGCCGTACAGGCATTGCTTAAAAAACAGGCGCGGCTGGGCAGCCTGGGCGAAGTGGATGAGATGGCCCTGGCAGGCATCTTATCAACCCAGCTGGTGCACCATCATTTTATCGATTCGTTTGAAACGGCCGTGTCTGACCAACCAGCCGCTAATCAGAAAGTCATCAAACGTGGATCACTGCTATACGCAGCAACTTGAATTAAAAATGGGACACAGATACACGCAGATAAATATTGATCAGTGTCCAATAAAATTGGGAGAACATTTATGACGACAAAGATAGCCACTTTTCACCGGCAAATTTTAGACCTGGACCCTGAAAAAGAAGTGGCGCGCATTGTTGAGCGCCTACGCCATGATATTTTTCAGGTTCTCAAGCGCAAGGGTGGCGTGTTGGGCGTGAGTGGTGGTGTGGATTCGGCTGTGGTGTTGGCCATGGCAGTCCAGGCGATGGACCCCAAACGGCTGGTGGCCCTGCTCCTGCCTGAGCGGGAATCCAGCCCCGAAAGCTTACTGCTGGGTCGTGAGGTGTGTCGCCAGTTTGGCGTAACACCCTTGGTGGAAGATGTGACAGAACCGCTGTACGGCTTTGGCAGCTACCGCCGCCGCGATACGGCCGTGAAAGAAGTTTTCCCTGAATACGACAGCAGCTACAAGCTCAAAATAACCCTCCCGACCGATTTGTTGGACAGTGACACGCTCAACTTTTATCGGTTGACCATTGTTAGCCCTGAGGGGGAAGAGAAGAGCGAACGATTACGGCCGTCTCAGCTCCGGCAAATTGTGGCAGCCACCAACTTTAAGCAGCGCAGCCGCGCCGCCATGCTCTATTACCATGCAGAACTACGTGATTTTGCTGTCATCGGCACACCGCAAAAGAACGAACATGACCAGGGCTTCTTTGTAAAGTATGGCGATAGCGCCATGGACGTACAGCCGATTGGCCATCTGTACAAAACGCAGGTGTACCAACTGGCTGAATATCTAGACATTCCCGAAGCGATCCGTGAGCGTCCGCCCACATCTGACACTTACAGCGCAGCCAGCACCCAGGAAGAATTCTTCTTCCGCCTGCCGTTTGAGCTGATGGATTTGATTTGGTATGGCTTGAAGCACGAAGTTCCTGCTGATATTGTAGCCCGAGAGCTGGATTTAACTGAAGATCAGGTAAACCGCGTTTATGCCGATTTACAGCGAAAACAGCGCACAACCAACTACCTGCGCATGCCACCGCTGGGCCTGTTTGATGAGGACCCTGACCGTGTTTGAGTTCATTAATCAGCTTCATGAAGCGTTTAGCCAGGCAGGGTTGGAAGATCCGCTACAGGAGACCCTGCATCTGTGTGATATTTTGTCCGGTGGGGCATTGCGGGCGCTGGACGGCCGTTCCCCACAAAATCTCACTGCGCAAGATGTCAGCCTGGATGAAATCATCGCCCAACGACAGCAGGGCGTACCGTTGGAGTACATTTTACAGCAGACAGTGTTTATGGGACGGCCGTTTACTTGCACCCCAGAAGCCCTCATCCCCCGTGCGGAAACCGAACTGCTGGTGCGTACCGTTCTGAACCACGCCGCCAGTTTACAGGCAGAATCGCTCACGATTGTGGATGTGGGCACGGGCAGCGGCAATATTGCCGTCTCGCTAGCGCTGGAACTGCCGCAAAGTCGTGTCTTTGCCCTGGACATTAGCCCCGAAGCGGTAAAGCGTGCCCAAATGCACGTTGACCAATATAACTTGCAAGATCGGGTAACGGTTCAGTGCGGCGATCTATTTGCCCCGCTTACCGGTCAAGGCTACGAGCAGGCAGTTGATATTGTCGTTTGCAATCCACCTTATATTCCTTCAGGCTCCCTCAGCAAACTGTCAGCAGAAATTGTGGAACACGAGCCACTGGTGGCGCTGGATGCCGGGCCCTATGGCATCAACGTTTTCCGACGGCTGGTGCAGGATGCGTTGACCTTTTTGCGCCCAGACGGCCTGCTGGCGTTTGAGTTTGGCGCGGGCCAGGAAGTGTTGGTGCAGCGCCTGCTACAAAAAAGTGGTGGTTATGGGCAAATGCAGCCTGTTGAGGATCATATCGGCAGGCCACGGGTGTTTACTGCTTTAAAAGCTTTGCCCGTTCCGCAATCGTCCTGAAATGATTGGATAGACGAGTAACAAAAAAGAGGCCAAGATTGGCCTCTTTTTGTTTGGAATTTAGAGCGGGTAACGGGAATCGAACCCGTACTCTTTGCTTGGGAAGCAAATGTGATACCGTTTCACCATACCCGCAATGGAATCGAAATTATAGTCTCGTGGCAATTAAGTGTCAAATTTAGGAAACGGCCGTTTTTGCCCTTGCACCTCCATTTTTTCTGCCTATAATGACATCTTACGAATGTTAAATATTTCAGAAATACAAACTTTTTCTACAGAAAAAGCGACTTCAAAATTCTGCTAAACTGTAGTAGTCAGCCGCAGTTATCAACATTTTTAATCTTTGTAAATTGTAGAGGGTTTTTATGCAGAAGGCCGTGATCTTGTTGGTGGAGGGGAAACGTGCCGGACAATATACGGCCGTACCAGCTCTAGAAAAAGCGGGGCATTCTCTCAGGCTGTGCCACACGGGTGCTGCCGCTATCAAAGCCTTAAAAGATTTCAAGCCGCATCTCATTATTTTTAACGCTGCCACCATGCGCACCAATGGCGCCCGCACTTGCCGTCGCTTAAAAAAGAGTAACGAAGAGCTGTCCATCATCCATGTTCGGGCGGCCGGTGAACCAGAAGATCTAGATGCTGAAGCCGATGTCTATCTGGAACAACCCTTTACGCCGCGTAAACTTCTGAACCGTGTCAAAGATTTACTTCCCATCGATCATGCAGTGGAAGAAACCGTCCGCTATGGGCATATATCTTTGTATTTGTCTAAGAAGTCAGTAGACGCAGGCAACGGCGAAAATCGCCTGACACCCAAGCTGGCCCATTTGCTCGAACAGTTTTTACGCCATCCTTGCCAGGTGCTCACCCGTCGGGAGCTGATGCAACGCGTTTGGAAAACGGATTACATTGGCGATACGCGCACTTTAGATGTGCATATTCGCTGGGTACGGGAACATATCGAAGAAAATCCGGCAAAACCTAAATTCCTTAAAACAGTGCGAGGCAAAGGATATATCCTGGCCATGCCCTTAAAGCAACCTAAATAACCTCACTAAGGTCCAAACTGGTGCTGCGCTAAGCAGAATTAGCTTAATGTCATGTCCCTTTTGAAAACCTGGTTGAAAGCAAAAACGCCACCTAATCGGTGGCGTTCTCGGTGCTATATTTTGTGCGAAGCTGAAATTAGCTATCTTGCCGTGCTTTTTCCAGAGCAGCCATCAGGCGGCCCTTACGGCGAGCGGCGTTGCGCGGATGAATCACATGCTTGCGAGCTGCCTTGTCCAGCGTCTTGTACGCCATGTTGGCAATCGCTTCTGCCTCGTCCAGTTTACCGACTGCAATGAGCTGACGGGATTTCTTGACGTAGGTGCGCGCTGCAGAGATGTACGTGCGATTATGCACTGTACGCTTTTCCGTTTGCCGAATCCGTTTCTTCGCAGATTGAATGTTAGCCAAAGTAATAACCTCCGTTATGCTTACTTGTATTGCACTGCAATACTTGTGAAAGCTGTCTGAGTTTAGTTGCTTCCACATAAACCATAGAGGCGTGAGAGCGGGAGAGATAATAACATAAACGATCAGGTTTGCAAATTATTTTCTCTGGTGAGGAGAAAGTATACTCTAATGCGAATGGGGCAAACCGGAACACATTTGAGAGTCTTATTTCGCCGCTTTTTGGAGAACGGCCGTATAATCTACTTTGTTATCCGCCCAGAATATTTGCTCAATGTGCCAACCCGTCTTGTCCACAATATCGGCCATTTCTTCCGGTGAGACCATCAAGTACTCAAACCAGGGGCCAATCATCGATTTGTAGCGAACGCGCAGGCGCAGCTGCCCCGGCAAGCGACCCAGCTTGCGGTTGCGCTCGTGAAATGCGAGATGTTCTGGATCGTCGGTTTTGTAAATGTTACGGGATTCAGCCAGGATACGGCCGTCTGCCGTTGTCATTCCATAAAAGCGACGCAGCAGCCACTTGGCTCGCTTGGGATTGCCAAACAGGCCAAAGTTGTTGCCAAACATTATGATTGTACCGAAGATGCCCAGCGCCTTGCGGCTGGCCTGGGTAATTGACATTACCCGTGCATCTTGCGCGCCACGCAGTTGGGCTGTTTTGATTGCCTGTGGCGAAATGTCAATGCCAACCACTTCATGACCTTGTTCTTGACAATAAAGGGTTACACGACCAGGGCCGCAGCCGATGTCTAACACGCGACCTTGGATGTAGGGGAGGGCCGCTTTTTTGTTGGCTGACCATTCGGAAGAAGGGGCAAAATAGACAGATGGTCCAGCGGACACACCAATGTAGCCGTCATCCCGTTCAACAATTTCTATATACTTTTCGCCTCGGTAAAAGTCGTAGACGCCCTGGCCAAAGGCATCTTGCTCTGGCTTCATGAATGCCTCGCAGTGTTGCGTATTGTGTGAAACATGATTTTACCTTTACACATCACGCGTCTCGTTTCAGAAAAGTTCCGCCAAGTGGTGGGAGCGTGATGACAATAGAGTAGGGCTGGTCGTGCCAGGGTATTTCCTCGGCCACAAATTCCCCTTCGTTGATAACGTTGCTGCCGCCGTAAACGGCCGTATCACTGTTCAGCACCTCACGATACATACCCGGCTCTGGCACACCTAACCGATAATGATGCCGTACCACCGGTGTGAAGTTTAGTCCCACCAGGATTGCGTCACCACTGCTGGGAGCCAAACGGGCAAATGAGAGGATGCTGCGCTGCGCGTCGCGGAAATCGAGCCATTGAAACCCCTCCCAGCTATTGTCTTCTTCGTAGAGTGCTGGTTCGGAGGTATAAAGCTTGTTCAGTGCTTTGATGTAATCGTGCAGCCCCTGGTGCTCTGCGTAGCCTAATAAATACCAATCCAGGCTGCGCGCCTCGCTCCACTCCTGCCATTGGCCGATGTCGCCACCCATAAAGAGCAGTTTTTTGCCAGGATGGGCCCATTGGTAGCTGTACAACAGCCGTAGGTTGGCAAACTTTTGCCAAAAGTCGCCGGGCATTTTGTCCAGCAGGCTCTTTTTTAAGTGGACTACCTCATCATGGGAGAGGGGCAGGGCAAACTTTTCGCTGAAAGCGTAGAGCATAGAGAAAGTAAGTGACCCTTGATGGTAGGCACGATACACAGGCTCATTCTTGAAATAGCGCAGCGTATCATGCATCCAGCCCATGTTCCATTTGAGGTCGAAACCCAAATTTTGCGGATTGTCGGCAATGGGGTGGGTGACGCCAGGCCAGGAGGTAGATTCTTCGGCGATAGTGAGCGTATGGGGAAACAAGGCGTGAACACGGTCGTTGAAGGTTCGCAAGAAGAGCAGCGCGTCGATGTTTTCCCGGCCACCGTATCGATTGGGCAACCACTCGCCATCTTCACGAGAAAAGTCCAGGTAAAGCATGGAAGCCACGGCGTCCACGCGCAGCCCGTCGATATGGTATTTGTCTAGCCAGAAGAGAGCATTGCTGATAAGAAATTGGCGGACTTCATTACGGCCGTAATTAAAAATGTACGTGCCCCAATCGGGATGTGCCCCCAGGCGCGGATCTTCGTGTTCGTACAGGTGGGTGCCATCGAAAAAACCCAGGCCGTGTTGATCCATAGGAAAGTGCGCCGGTACCCAATCCAAAATGATGCCAATCTCTGCCTGATGACAGGCATCGACAAAGGCCATAAAGTCGTCCGGCGTACCAAAGCGGCTGGTGGGGGCAAAATAGCCAGTCACCTGGTAGCCCCAGGAGCCGTCGAAAGGATGTTCAGCCACAGGCAGCAGCTCGATATGCGTGTAGCCCATCTCTTTCACGTAAGGAATCAGTTCGTCGATTAGCTCGCGATAGGTGAGCCATTCCCAGCCGTCCTTGAGCTTCCAGGAGCCAAGGTGCAGTTCATAGATGGAAATGGGGCTGTTGAGCGCGTTGTGCTGGGCACGCTGCCCCATCCAGTCATTGTCCTGCCATTGATAAGTGTTGATGTCCCAAACCACAGAGGCGGTGTCGGGGCGCATCTGGCTGGCAAAAGCCAATGGGTCAGACTTGGCCACAATGTAATCTTTGTAGTTGGTTTTTATTTCGAATTTGTAAAGGCTGCCCTGGACCAGGCCAGGAATGAAGATTTCCCACAACCCGCTGCCGGGGTGAAACCGCATCGGATGGCGACGGCCGTCCCAATTGTTGAAATCGCCCACTAAGCTCACGCGCTGGGCATTGGGTGCCCAAACGAGAAAGCGCACACCGCTACGGCCGTTTACCGTCAACAGGTGTGCCCCTAGATGCTCGTATGCTTTTTCGTGGGTGCCTTCCGCCAGCAAATAACGATCTGTGTCCGAAAGTGAAGAGCCAAACGCGTAAGGGTCTTCGTATAGCACTGCGTCACCGCCATGCGTATACACCCGAAGCTGATAAGGAGTCTCCAGCGTCGCATCAGGCAAAACAATCTCAAAAAAACCGTCCCAATGCAGGCGGGTGAGGGGGAGCATCTGCTCCTGGATGCTGACAGAAACTTCTGACGCCTGGGGCAAAAAGGTACGGATTGCCAATCCGCCATCCACCTCATGCGGACCTAACACAGCAAACGGATTGCCATGATAACCACCAACAATCGCTTCAATATCACCTGAACTTACAGTTCCTTCTTGGTTCTCTTCCTGGGGCATATGCACTTCCTAGCTTAAGCAGAACAATTTATAGTTATTGTACTCGATTCGTTGGCACACCCAAATCATTGACTAAGCAGCAAATTGATGCCAGCACCAATAATCAAAACAGCCAACACCCCCCGAATGATGCGCCGATCAACCCGACTGACGGCATAGACACCCAACCAAACGCCCGGGATTGATCCAATCAACAGCAAACCAACCAGTGACCATTCGGTGCGGCCTGCCAGAGCATAAGTCAATGCAGCAACGTTCGCCAATAAAGCGCCATGCAGCACATCCAAACCTACCAGGTAATTGACGGGAATCGTGAAAAAGATCATCAGCATAGCCATAATAACGGTACCGCCACCAATGGAAGTCATGCCTACCAAAAAGCCACCCACCGCGCCAATGAGAACCATTGCCAGGGGATGGGGCCACAGAAGTTCTGTTGACGGACCCGGGCGCAGCAGATTTAGCGCCTGAGCCATGATGATGAACCCAATCAAAATAAGCACGGACCCCAGAAACAGGGGCAAAAAACTTTCTGCAATTTTGGGATCCAGGCGCAAGACGAGTTGGGCGCTGACGAAGGAAGCAGGCAGGCTGCCCAACGCCAGCCAGGCGACTTGCTTTGGCACCACATTACCATGACGGTAATGTTGGGTGCCGCCCACTATTTTGGTGATTGCGGCGAAGGCTAAATCTGTGCCAATGGCGACGGCTGGCTCCAGCTTCATCACAATGAACAGAAATGGCGTCATCAGGGCACCCCCACCCATGCCTGTTAAGCCAATTAGAAAACCGATCACAAAACCAGCACCAATTGGTAACACTGTTGTCATATCTCTGCTCTATTGCTCAAATTGTCAAAATTCTTGATTGTGATGATCTGTTTCTATTAGGATGTAGCCGATTAGGGTACTATTGTACTCAATATAATAATCCTGGCATAATGACGCACGAGACCTAATGATAAAATCCCATATTTCGGGTGTCTCGCTTCAGCCAAAAACAGACAGCGTTTCCGTTACCCTTATGACCAATTTCACCCAACCTATTCAACAATATTTCAAAAAGTTTTGGCAGGAAACTTCTTTTGTCCAAAAGATTGGCATTGTCATTATTTTGCAATTTGCCATTTTTGCGCCCTTTATTGATTCCTCTGGCTACGATTTTTACTCAACTTTTCGTGTGGCGACGCTGACGGGCAATTATGGTCAGAATACCTGGAACCCATATCCGGCTTATTGGCTGTTGACGCCATTTTCGCTACTGCCGCCGCAGATTGGCTTTCTGTTTTGGAATTTGCTGGCGGCCATGGGGTTTATTGTGGCGATTCGACAATTAAACGGCCGTTTCCTCCCTTTTGCCCTTTCCTTACCCTGCTTCTGGCTGCTTTACGTAGGCCAATTTGAAGGCGTCGTGGCTTTGGGCCTGGCCTTGGGCCTGGCAGCACCGCCGCTGTGGGCCGGATTGGGACTGGTGCTGCTGGCCTTAAAGCCGCAAATTGGCCTGTTTGCCATCCTGTTTATTTTGCTGCGGCGGCGCGACGTGAAGCTGTTGCTTATTCCGGCGGTGGTTTTTCTGCTGTCGTTGCTGTATTGGGGCTGGTGGCCACTGGAGTGGCTGGATTCGATCATTGGCAATCGGGCGACAGGCTATTCGGCCAACATCAGCCTGTGGCCATACTCATTGGTCCTGCTGCCGCTGCTGTTTTTTAAACGGTCGTCGCTGCGGCTGTGGCTGATTGTACAGAGCCTGATTGTGCCCTATTTTGCCGTTTACTCGCTGGCGATTTTGTATACAATGTGGCTGCCCCTGTGGGCCAATCTGCTCACCTGGGGATTGTACATTCTGGGCATCTTTTTGCCGGTCAAAATGCCTGGCTTCATCATTCCGCTGGGCTTACTGGCACACCTGGCATACCAAAATCGGGCAGAACTGCGGGGGCATGTGGCTGCGGGCCTGGGGGTGGGGGAGTTGGCAGTGGGTAGTGAGAAGTGAACGGCCGTTCCTGCCAATGATTTTCCTAATCTTCAGAACCAGCATATCCTGGCGTGGAAAACGTCTGCACGCGCATCTCGCCGTAACCAGCTAAACGCTTAATGTCATCAGTGAATTTATCTCCCGTGTAAGAAGCTATCACATTTTGCCAGAATTTCTGAGCCGGGTGGTTTTCCAGCAGTTGTCGAACCTGCCAGCGACCGGGAAACAGATCGAAAACGACATGGGCAACCAGTTTGCCGAGACCTTTGTTGCGGAACTTGCGCACAATGAAAAACTCACCAATGTCATGCAGCTGCTCATTATCTTTGTTGAATAGACGGACCAGACAAAATCCCGCTGTCTCACTGCCGACTAGAATCTTGTACCCTTTTCCTGTCCAACCATTGGGCCACAGGGCGCTTTTATTCTCCGGCGTCTGGCCAAAATAGTAGGGCTGATCATCCACGCCGCCATACAGACCGTTTTCCGGGCAGGGCCAGCCCATGAACTCCGACATATCATAAATGTAAAACCGGATCAGATTTTGGATAAGCGTATAATCTGACGCTTCCACTTCAACCAGCGTAAAATCCACAGATTACCCCCTACAAAATATGTTTAATATATCCGTCCAGCAAATGCCACGGTTTGAAGCCACACGATTGATAAAGTCTGCGAGCCGCTTCGTTTTGCCCAAAATGAGCCACCGTGGCAGATTCCATTCCGGCAGCAGCCATCTGCTGCATGCCATGCAAAACGATGGCCCGCCCAAACCCACGCCGCCAAAAATCTTTATGGGTGCCAACCGGTTCAAACAATCCGGTGCGATTCAGATGATCGTACCAGGTAACGGTGAAGGCCACGTAGGTGCCATCGGGTGCCTGAATGACCAATTCTCGTTCGGGCACATAACCTGGAGACGTCATAACCTTGCGGTACAGCTCAGGGGTCCAATTTGCGCCACCAAAAGCGGCGTTATGCACCTCGGCCAGAGCAGCCGCATCTTCAACACCTTTCGCTGACTGGAACGAATAGCCATCCGGGAGAACAGGCACGTCAACGGCCGTTATTTCCATGCGGTTCAAGATATAGGGTAAGTCATTATCTGCTTCCCAGCCTAGGGCCAGGAGAAGTTCAATGCGAGCCACGTCACCCTGAAAGGCATCGGCATAGAGACAATCGCCATCAATACCGTACCGGCGCATGAGTTCTACCGTGCGGTCTTCGGCACATTGCAGAACATCTCGTTCAAACTCATCGCCGCGCAAATCGGGGCGCACCTGGGCATCAAAGCTCTTGTGGCCAAGGTCCAGCAGCAGCCATGCGGCCACACCTTGACCATCCTCCCAGATCGTCATAATTTCCGTGGGATCATAATGTTTGTTGCCATTATAAATATGATGGGGGATGTCTCCGGGATGGAGATAGCCACAATGATCGGTCACGGCAATCGCCGCTGCATTAAACTCTTGGAGCAGTTGGAGATCAGCGTCTCCAGCATATGTGCGATTTATCATATTTCCACCTCTGTCACGACCATCTTTATGGCCATTTTGCACACATGCGATTGTCTGTCAACGGGAAACGGCCGTAAACGAAATTGTACCGGCCGTTCCCACCAGGGAAGGGGGCTATTGCGCTGTGACCGGTTAGTAACTGCCCCACAGCGGTGGATCGGAATTTTTGGGCAGTTTGGTGCCAATTAATCCCAATTTGTAACTTGTATCCACCAAGTATGGCATCTTGATTCCATACTTTGGATATCTGGGGTTTTGTTACTCTTGGGTTGGGGGTCTGGGCGTTTGGTGTTTTGGACGGCTTGTGCGTTCTTGACCAGAACGGCACTCTCAGTACATTCAACAATATCATCCAAAACGACAAAGCGGTTTTGGGTCAACTGAATCCTTTTGACATGTTTCAAATTTTGATCCATGACAATGTTGGTAACTTTGCCCAACTTTTGGCCGTTACGAGCGCTTACAATAGGCATACCAATTATCTCTTTTACATTCACGTTAAAGACTCCCTTTGTTTCTTTCACGCTGCTCAGTGAGCCAGCTGAAATGAAACAAGCATAGTGGAAATTGATGAGCTAGTCATCAAAGTATGTATTCGAATGGAAACTCACAACCTAGTGATTTTTGGGGATTTGAGTCGGTTAGGACTTTGTGTTAATTGAACCCAAAACCGAAATACCACTATAGCAGGAATTGGGGGTAAATCAAGGCAGTTCGTGGCCAGCTCTTTGTATAGTGGTGCATTTAGATAGTAGTGCGTTTGATTACAACGGCCGTTCCCGCCGAAGCCGATAGAGTCGTCGGCCAACGAGGACAACCCAGACGAACAGGGATACAATGGCAA